>NZ_FODY01000007.1 GCF_900110485.1 Propionispora vibrioides
GATACGAGTCCGCACATCTGGCATATTGTTTATACCTTACATTGTTCAGTTTTCAGAGAACACCGGACTGCGTTGCCGCAGTTCCTGTTGACCGCCGCCTTGCGACAGCTTTTATATACTATCACATCGGCTTTTGCCTGTCAACCTGTTTTTTTGTTTAACTAGCATCGCTCGTTCCAGCGACTTTTTATATGATAGCATATTACAAATTGTTTGTCCATATATTTTCCCGGATTTTGTCGGTAATTCATGCCGATGGTTTTCGGCAGACTCTTAGTTATAAGCATAAAAAAGTGAGCCCAAGGGCTCACTTTTCATTTATTCCCTATGTCTCATATGCGGGAACAACAAAACATCCCGGATAGAGTAACTGTCAGTCAGGAACATCACCAACCGGTCAATGCCAATTCCCAACCCGCCTGTCGGCGGCAAGCCGAATTCCAAAGCAGTCACATAATCTTCATCCATCATATGCGCTTCATCGTCACCGGACTCTCTTTGTGCCACCTGTTCCAGGAAACGGCCCTTTTGGTCGATAGGATCATTTAATTCCGAGAATCCATTGGCAATTTCACGGGCAAAGATAAAGGCCTCGAAACGATCGGTTATATCGGGGTTGTCCTTATTCCGTTTAGCCAAAGGCGAAATTTCAGTCGGATGTCCGGTAATAAAGGTAGGCTGAATCAGATGTTCTTCGGCAACTTCCTCAAACACATGATTTAAAATTCCACCAATACCGTCTTTCGCTTCATATTTCACACCTAATTGATCCGCTAGAGCTCTCGCTTCTTCGATTGTTTTGACTGAGTCAAAATCGACACCGGCAAATTTCTTAATGGCTTCCGGCATCGTCATCCGGTTCCAAGGCGGCGTTAAATCAATTTCCTGCCCTTGATAAGTAATCTTCGTTGTGCCAAGCACTTCTTTTGCCACGGAAGAAATCAATTCCTCGGTAAGCTTCATAACATCTTCATGGTCAGCATAGGCCTGATAAAGTTCCACCATAGTAAACTCAGGGTTATGTTTAATGGAAATGCCTTCATTCCGGAACATGCGGCCAAGCTCATAGACTTTTTCAAAACCGCCGACAATCAGACGTTTTAAATAAAGCTCCGGCGCAATCCGCATATATAGCTTCATATCCAGCGCGTTATGGTGGGTGATGAACGGACGGGCTGCCGCACCGCCGGCAATGGGATGCATCATCGGGGTTTCCACTTCCAGGAAGTCTTTTGCATCAAGGAAACACCGTAAAGCCCGGATAATTTTGCTGCGAGTCACAAAAGTCTGCCGTACTTCGGGGTTTACAATCAGATCCAAATATCTCTGCCGGTAGCGCATTTCCACATCTTTGAGTCCATGCCACTTTTCCGGCAGCGGTCGCAACGATTTCGACAGAATTTCAAAGTTGCTGATCTTAAGACTGATTTCGCCACGTTGCGTTCTGAATACCGTTCCCTCAACTCCTAAAATATCACCGATATCCAGCAGATGTATCTTCCGGTATTCCTCTTCACCTATCGCATCCTGACGAAAATACAATTGTATCTTGCCGCTCATGTCCATGAGATGGGCAAAACAGGTTTTTCCGTGTCCGCGGACAGACATAATACGCCCGGCGAGTTTAGCCGTTTGACCTTCCAACGTTTCAAAGTTTTCTAAAACCTCGGCCGCATGATGTGTAAAATTGTACTTACGGCCAAAAGGTTCAATGTCCATTGCTTCAATAGCTGTCAACTTTTCACGGCGGGCCCGCATTAATTCATTTAAACCGGTTGTTTCTTCCTGTGGTGTTACTTGTTCATTGTCTGACATTTGCACTTTCTCCCCCAACGATACTGCTTGTTGCGTTTACAGGTATTTTAATTGTATTAACGTTTAATATCCAGAATTTCATATTTTAATATTCCCGCCGGGACATTTACTTCCACGATGCTGCCTACCTTTTGACCTAGAATAGCTGCTCCGACAGGCGATTCGTTAGAAATTTTAGACTCAGTCGGATCAGCCTCCGCCGAACCAACGATGGTATATTCCAATTCATCGGAAAACTCCAAATCCTTTAAGCGAACGGTCGCACCAACTGCAACAACATCAGTACTGATTTCTCCTTCATCAATAACCTGAGCATTGCGTAAGGTTTTTTCCAGGGTAAGGATTTCACCTTCAATAAAGGCTTGTTCATTTTTCGCATCTTCATATTCCGAGTTTTCGCTGATATCGCCAAATTCTATGGCTTGCTTTATGCGCTCCGCTACCTCACGCCGTCTTACCGATTTTAAGTAGTCCAGCTTTTGTTCGGTCTTCTTTAATCCCTCTAACGTAAGGATAATCTGTTTTTCTGCCATAAGATGAGCTCTCCTTTATCCCTCTAAATTATACCTTATTAGAATTATGATAGAATCCGATTACTACATCATATTCTTATTTTTAATAAAATTGCCACGCGAAGCAAACAGACAATATAAATAGTGCCAAGTTACACTTGACACTTGCAACAGGCTGATGAATACCCCGCTATCATGCATTCATTATAGGCATTAAAGCTTATCTTGTCAATATTTTCTAAACGATTTCCCTCCTTAAAGCGGTACTTTTCCTTGCAGCATTTGTTTTTATTGCAGCTACCTCTTCCGGCCGCAAAGCGCGCTCAAAACTACGGAGCCCAGACAATTTGAACCCATGCTTTTTACCTAGTTGCTCTATTGTTTCCACCTGCCTGACGGTTAATTCACGTCCTAATGTAAAATTTTCGTATCTTTTTTCCAGAGCCAGGATCATCGTTTCCGCCATGCAGGCGTAGGCGGTGCCGGCCGGAAAACCAAAATGCATGCCGAAATCCACCTGTCCCGGTACTTCAACAATACCGCCTTCAATGACCAAAATGTCGTCTCTCAGTTCTGCCACCTTTCTGGACACATTGCGCGGTCTGGCCACATCACACACGATAGCTCCCGGTTTCAGGTCTTCCGCCTCAATAATACTATCTACCGCACTGGTTACGGCAATAATGATGTCCGCCGTTTTTAATGCAGCTTTTGTATTGGACGTTACCCGCACAGCCAATCCTGTATGACGCATAATTTGTCCGGCCAGCCATTCCAGCTTCGTTCCGTTGCGAGCGGCCAGTGTCAAGAAACGGACCTCTTTGGCCAAAATTTGCGCACAGGCTGCACCAATCGAACCGGTTGCCCCGAGTATTAAAATATTAGCCTCCTCCAGCTTTATATCCATGATAGCGGCAGCCTGCCGTATTCCCTCAATAGCCGTGGCCACCGTATAGCTATTGCCTGTGGTAACGGCAATATTTAGATGATCGGCAACGGTGATTCCCGCATCACCGACAATAGAGGTAAACGCTCCCAGGCCAACCACGTTTGCCCCCAGCTTTTCCGCGATCTTGCCAGCCTTGATTATCTTGTTCAGCACATATTTCTCCGGCAGCTCCAGCATTTGCCGCGATGTCAACGGGCAGCCGATAAACCAGCCCTCCGCTTCATTGCAGGGTGATTGTATCCCGGTTATAGTGGAAACCTTAAAGGGAGGAACATATTTAATCAAGGTCTCTACGAACGGATCGGGCAAATCCTTAACTACGGGAAACTTCCGGCTTACATCTTTCGCCGTAAGAGGATGAAGGATAAATGCAAACTTTTCCATACCGATTCCACTCCTTTCTATTAGACCTCTCCTGCAGTTAAACGCGAGTAGATGAACGAGGATTTTTTCGTCCAGTATTGGCGGGTTCTGGCACCAACGTTGGCCGGAAAAAAGACCGCTTAGCGTCTCGATTTAATTGTTGAATAAGGTCTATCCCCAGCACTCGATCCGGGGCCTTATATCCAGCTCGGTTAACCACCGTTCATAATCCCGTCCGGTAAGTTCTTCCGGCCGTTTGCCCGCTAAGGCAACAAGCACTCCTTCCAGCACATTCGTACCACAAGACCGTCCGCTCATCCATGGTGTAGTCGTTATCAGCGTCTTCACACCGCGTTCTTTGAGCAGCGCCATATCCTGGGCGGTAACGGTATTGGTGATAATGCTCTTGCCTGCCAAGCTATCCGGCATATACCGCCTGATATAATGAAAATCACCGGCAATAACCGCCGCTTCACGAAAGTAACTGCCAAACCGGGGGGTTGCCTGTTGTTGACTTAATCCGGTGGGATAGAAAAACCGGACGGGGAGCCGGGTAATTACAGGAGCCAGGCAACGCGCCAGCCTTGCCAGGCCGGTCAAGGTATGTAGCGGCAACGGCAAACCCACACCGAACAGTAAATCGCCAAAAACCAGCTTACTGCCCCGTTCCGTCAAGGCCTCGGCCATGCCAAAGCGATCTACCGCACAGACCAGCAGCACTGGCGTATCCTGGAATTGTACAATGCGCTGATCATCCAGAAATTGAATGACCCGCCGTTCCAAAGTATTTTTAAGACCACTGCCATCGACGACCGGCGTTTTCCTGGCTACTCCTGCCAACCGGGCACTTTCGCGAAAGGTGTACCGCTTTCCACCGGCATAAATGTAAAGATCAGTTCCGCCCAGACCAAAAGCATCTACCTGCCCATCCAGTTGACGGATCAGTTGCATGGCCTTCTTTATACTTCCGTCTGTGCCTATACGGGAAATAGCAACCGGTTGACCGCCGATTGTTTCGACGGAATGGTGATCGCGTTCTGACGCTCCCAGGCTAATACTGACAATGCGTTTCACCCAGAAAACCCTCCTGCTATAAAAGCTGCTCCATAATGGTGCGTACCTTTGCCGGGTCTACATATTCGTCGGCCACCAACGGCGATTCGCCAATTTTAATGGCGACAATCTCCTTGTCAAGCAAGGCGCCAAATAGCGCGACTCTCTTATCGGAGCCAATGACAATCACCGTTTCATAGGTCCGCAATTGGGAAAGAATGCGGATCAAATCGTTGAATAATTCCAGCCCTGACCTTTGCCTGATAAATTCCTGCCGGCCCTGCTCCGATAGCACCAGACAGTAATCAATACCGGTTTGCCTGGCAATAGCATCAATTTCATCGCAGTTTTTTATCGGAAACCCGATAATGGCCACCTTACCGCCTTTCCGGATTTCTCCCAGCGTTTCCAGTTTAGAGATGACCGTACGGTCCAGTCCGAAAGCTTCGGACGTTTCCATCTGAGAGTAGCCCCGGGAACGCATAAGCATAATATTGTCCAGTATTTGGTGGATTTTATACAAATTGATGACTTTAGCTCCGATGCGCAACAACATACGCTCGTCCTTTCCCTGCCAAGTGCCAATATGATCAGGAAACTACCTATAGTATATGTACACAATACGGTGCACATACGCCTGGAAACCAACTATTTGCAAACAAAAAAGGGTATAAAAAAACAGAGCCGCAGCTCTGTTAAACATCAAATATTACCTATGACACTGACGTCTTAAGAAAAGTAACGCTTTACCGTATCAATGAAATCCTGCCTGGATTCGGCTTGATTGAATCTTAGCCTCATTTCATTGGAATGGGGCAAACCCTTTGTATACCAGGCAGCATGGCGGCGCATTTCACGAATACCGACATATTCGCCTTTGTAATAAAGCAGCATATCCAGATGGCGAAACAAAACATCCATACGTTCGGCCATGCCAGGCGGCGGCAACAATTCTCCTGCCGCCAGATAGTGCGTAATTTGACGGAAAATCCAGGGATTCCCCTGAGCGGCCCGGCCTACCATTACCGCGTCGCAGGCGGTTTCTTCCATCATTCTTGCCGCATCCTGCGGCGTCCTGACATCACCATTGCCAATGACCGGAATGGTCACGCTCTCTTTCACTTTTTTTATAATACTCCAGTCAGCCTGACCGGCGTAAAACTGCTCCCGGGTACGTCCATGCACCGCGATTGCGCTAATACCGGCCTTTTCGGCCAGCAGGGCCATTTCCACAGCGTTTACCGAGTCGTCATCCCAGCCTTTGCGGATTTTAACAGTTACCGGTTTGTGAGCTGCTTCCGTTACACTGGCCATAATGCGGTAAGCTAATTCCGGTTGCTTCATCAGCGCCGAGCCTTCACCGTTTTTTACAATCTTAGGTGTAGGGCACCCCATGTTGATATCAATAATATCAACCCCGGCTTGTTCTACGATTTTAGCAGCTTCGGCCATCCCGTCCGGATCGGAGCCAAACAACTGAACGGCTACCGGCCGCTCCCGGTCCTCGCTTTGCATAATGCTTTCCGTATTGGTGTTTTTGTATAGTAAGCCCTTGTTGCTGACCATTTCGGAATATACCAGGCCGCAGCCCATTTCCTTGGCCAGCAGTCGAAAGGGTAAATCGGTTACACCAGCCATCGGCGCCAGAATAACCGGATTTTTCAGTATTATGTTTCCAATCTGCATATCCTTATTGCTCCCCGCTTAATCAGATGAACTTATTATATAGTGTCCCTCCATTTAGCGCAAATCAGACCGGTAAGAAACTATCTGTGCGATAGGGAACCACTGATTTATTCACATAACACAGCCAGCCGGAAAAATCTCTCGCCAGGCTGGCAGGCTCATTAAATCAGCGGTTCCCTAGAAACAAAAAAGTTTCATTATATATACAGCATTGTATATATAATGAAACTTTTATACTGCTATATGACCTGATTATTCGATGGTAATCTTATCGCCAACCGTAATTTCAGGTTTATTTTCACCTTTTAATTCAATTTGACCCGGCAGTTCCACTTCGGAATGTCCGGAAAATTTGAATGTGCAATGACCCAGTTCGCTCAATGTTTTCGGTGCTTCGTCACCGATAGCAGTAATGATGTACTCATGTTTCCCCATCGTTACTTTGTCGCCCACGGCAAGAGGACTCTTAATTTCGCCTGGCGTATGCATAAGCGATATTTCTTCCAGTTCAGTTAAAGGACATTTATCAAAAATAATCAAACAGCCGGTATCCTTCAATAATTCGAAGGCAGCATCTCCAACACTGGTAACAGTAACTTCGTATTTCATTTTTACTTTTCCTCTCATTTCTTAGCACAAAGAATGTAAAGTTAATGAGTGACAAGCAACAGTAGCGTGGCCCGCCCTCATTAACCTTACAAATCTTATATACTATATTGTTTTTATGATGTGACTTAGAACAACCCGATTCCCATGAAGTATGCAATTACTACGGATGCCGGGCCAGTGATAAGCCGTGTCATCAGAATAACCGGTACACCGATTTCAATAGTTTGCGGTTCAGCTTCAGCCAAGCTCAAACCAACCGGATGGAAGTCGCAACCAACCTGCGGGTTGATGGCAAACAGAGCAGGCAGTGCAAAGGAAGGAGGAATATGGCCAGCGCCAATTTCCACACCAAGCAACACGCCAACTACCTGAGCGATAACGGCGCCTGGTCCAAGCATCGGTGACAGCACCGGCAGGGAGCACACAACAGATATGGCCAGCAAACCGGGGATACTGCCGGCATACGGCGATACGAAATTAGCAATGATATTACCAATCCCGGATTGTAAGATAATACCGATAATCATACTTACAAATGCCATGAAAGGCAGAATGCTCTTAATACAAATATCAATGGTGTTACGACCGGCCTGGAAGAATACACCCACTACCTTACCGGCTGCTTTACCGAATCTGGCAAGGAAGTTGCTCTTTTCTTCCGGTTGAGGTTGTGCCGGTCTTGCAGCGGCGGCCGGTTTAGCGGCGGCCGGAGCTGCGCTCGGTACCGGAGCGGAACCGTCAAACATCGTAATGTTCTCTTCTTTAACATCCGATACATAAATATCTTCGGTAATGAATTGAGCCAGAGGACCGGTTTTACCTACAGGCAAAACATTAACGGTAGGAACACGTTTTTTCGGATATACACCGCAGCGAGCCGTACCGCCGCAGTCAACAACAACAACTGCGATTTGATCATCAGGAACACCGGTTTTAAAACCGTCTACCAGTTCGCAGCCAGTCATTTCAGCCAGTCTCAGAGCAATCGGATGAAAACCGCCGCCGGTAACGCAGACAACTTTGTTCTTTTGTTCGGTCGGTTGTATCACTAATGGTCCGCCAAAGCCGGCAGAGCCTCTTTCAATTTTTACTTTATTAAACATCGCTTCATGCCTCCTAAAGATTTTAGATATTTATCAGGCTAACCCAAAAATTCTTATTAAAACTTGTGATTAGTCTACGCTGATTCCATTTTTACGGAACATGTAAAGGGTTGCTTTTTCGGTAATAATGCCGCGCATTAAGATAACGATAACGCCTGTGATAAAGTATCTAACTGCCAGTTCGCCAAGAGGAAGGCCCAGAGTAGTGATGCCTTGCGAAATACCCATCCAAACGAATAATTCAGCCGAGTTTGCATGCGGGAAAAGTCCAGTGATCGGATGAACGAAGGAAATTGATGCATCCTGGAAAGCCGGTTTATATTTTTCCGGCAGGAAACGACCAAAACTGTAGCAAATCGGATTAGTTAGGAAAAATACCGCAATAACAGGGAATATGGTGTAACGCAGGATAATGTTGCCGGTACACATCTTAGCTATATTGTTTACTTTCTCTTCACCCACCAAACCAATCAGTGAGTTTACTGCCGTAATAAGAACAACAAGAGTGGGGATAATGCCTGTAACTAAGCCTGCAAAAACTGTACCGCCTTTTTGGAACAATGCGATAAAACCTGTCGCTAAATGTGCTAATAGATCCATGAACTTATACCTCCTTATAATTTGCACTGCCAGACTAATTCCACCGTAACCGTTCAGTCCCCCCGGACGCTTGCCGCTCCCCTCCCTTCGTGGGATTTGTAAACTGCTATATAAAATATAAGCCTATATTCTATATACTTTGTTAATGAAACCACCAGTTAGCTCTGCTCCTGTTCTTACGCCAGGCACTCGGCCGCTGCTTCGGTTTCCTCAGCCTTATTGAGCTGCCTTTCGATTTGTTCGATAGCTTCCAGCATAGCAACATCCCGTTTTTTATCCGGCTCAGCCAGTACTCTTTCTTTTAGCCGGGCAACGTTACAGCCTTTTACACCGGGTAGTTCCTTGAAGCGAGCCAGCACGCTAAATCCTTTCATCATGCGGCCTTCCACAACATCACCGTCCTCGTCGGTAACCAATACCACAATATTACCGGCCGTCAGTTTCCGTTTTTTACTGCCCATACCGACAAGCCCTTTCTGTCTGGACTCGGCCAGTGTCTTTCTCAGGTTTTTTATTTGGAAGTAAGTTAATAACATTTGCAGAGAATACATGACGAAAAGAAACAACATGAACCTTTCCATTGCCAGTCCCCTTCCTTATATCTTAATATTTAACTTAATATTTAACGTTGCTCGGCATAATCGCTGATGGCCGTCGCACTGCTATAATTTGTTACCAGCACATTAATTAATTTGCTATGCAGTGCGCCAATGATCGCCATGACTTTTTTCTCACCACAGGCTACGCCAATCATTGTTTCAATCCGTTTCAACGCTTCCATTTCGATGCCGACTACCCGTTTATTGAATTCAAACCGGTCAGTATTGCCTTCAATATCATAAAACCGCAGGCAAATATCGCCAATCGCTCCGGCCTTATCCAAATTGCTGGTATCATAGAGATTGAAGTAACCGCTGCTCATCATCGATGAGGCCGGGTCGGTAGGCGAACCGACGCCGACTAATCCTATATTGCATAATTTCGCATAATCCAATACTTCTTTGATACTGGTTTCTTTTAGAATTTCTTTTCTAATATTCTCGTTGCTGACCACTGCAGGGGCGTGCAATAACTTGAAGCTTCCGCCAAAGGCCCGGGCCAGATCGGTTATGATTTCATTGGGATGAATTTCTCGCTGTGACTGACCAACACCGCCGATAAACGGAACAAAGGTCAGATTTAATTTCCCCGGATTAGCGATATAATTGGCAATGCATTTCACCGTATTACCCATAGACACGCCGATGGTGTTTCCCGGCTTTACAATCCGCATCAAATACTCGGCAGCCGCTTTGGCAACCTGTATGGTCTGCAGCCGGTCATCTGCTTCATCTTCGACGATAATAACTTCTTTCATGCCAAATAACTTTTCAATTTTTCTTTCCAGCGATTCAAAGTTATTGCGTAATGGATTGATAATTTCGATTCTGACAATTCCGGTTTCTTTTCCCTCTTTCAACAGTCGAGACACTGTAGGCCGGGAAACTCCTAAAATGCTAGCAATTTCATTTTGTGTATAGTTTTCTTCATAATACAATTTACAGCATTTTACTATCAGCCGGCTGTCATCCACAATTTTTTGCATGTTCTACAGTTCTCCTCTTTATTGATTGAAACCGAACATTTTTACATTTGTTCTTTACTTATTCTTTTGTTTGAACTTATTATAATTTAAGTTTTTAAAATAGTCAATTAATTTTTTGATAATTTTCTGCTATTTTTCAAATGACAAATTAAATTTTCAATAAATTCAGTTTATGCCAGGGCTTATCAGTGAATTATTATTGCCTTTACCACTTAAAACTAGCCGTTATTCTTCTACTTTTTATAATTCAACCGGTAATTTT
Organism: Propionispora vibrioides; assembly: GCF_900110485.1. Lineage (NCBI taxonomy): Bacteria > Bacillati > Bacillota > Negativicutes > Selenomonadales > Sporomusaceae > Propionispora > Propionispora vibrioides. The sequence continues at coordinate 10,538 of NZ_FODY01000007.1, forward strand.
CTGTCGAAAATTCTCCTTTTCGTTACTTAATTGAATTTTCTCAATTTTCAATCTCGCTTAGCAGAAATCATTCCAATATTCTTCTAAACAGATTACTTTTTTACATTTTCTCTATTTTTTTATAATTGATAACTTTTGTTCAGTTGTATTTTATTCTAACGCCAAGGTTGCAACAAACAAAAAAAGTACCGGAACGAAGTTTTCACTCCGCCGGTACTCATCAACTCTTTATATCAATTTTCTTCTTTAAACGCAGCAATCTTCAAGGCATTACTGTAATTTGTCACCAATACATTGATCAGTTTGCTATTTAAGGCTCCGATAATTGCCATAACCTTGTTTTCGCCACAGGCCACACCAATCATAATTTCAATTTTCTTCAAATCCTCCAGTTCAATACCAACAACCCGTTTATTAAAGTCAAACTGTTCGGTATGACCGTGGATGTCATAAAAGCGCAGACAAACATCGCCAATCGCACCGGCCTTCTGCAAATTACTCGTATCGTTCAGATTAAAATAGCCGCTGCCCATAATGGTTGACGCCGGATCGGTAGGCGATCCGATACCCACCAGACCGATATTACACAGTTTGGTATGGTCCAGCACTTCTTTTATACTCTGTTCTTTGAGAATCTCTTTCTTGATGTTTTCATTGCTGACAACCGCCGGGGCATGGAGCAGTTTAAAATTACCGCCGAACGATTTAGCCAGTTCAGTGATAATTTCATTAGGATGAATTTCCCGCTGCGATTGTCCGACACCGCCAACCAGCGGCACAAAGGTCAAATTCAGGTTCCCCTGAATATCAATGTATTTTGCGACAGCTTTAACCATCGTTCCCATGGAAACACCGATCGTATTTCCCGGTTTCACAATGCGCATCAGATAGCTGGCCGCCGCCTTGGCTGCGTTCTTAGTCTGGAGACTAACGTCCGCTTCGTCTTCAACAATAATAACTTCTTTAAGACCGTATAATTGCTCCACACGCCGTTCCAGCGATTCAAAATTGTCCTGCAGAGGATTGACAATCTCAATCCGGACAACTCCCGATTCTTTACCCTCTTTCAACAACCGCGACACCGTAGGGCGTGAAATCTCCAACAGCTTAGCAATTTCATTTTGCGTATAGTTTTCTTCATAGTACAGTTTGCAGCACTTCACAACCAACCGGCTACCATCAATAATCTTGGGCATCCTGTTACCCCCCTACAACCTTGCCACTCGCACAGGTCTATTGGCCGGCGCACCTGACTCCACCGGCAGTCCGTCCTGATTCTTTTAATCAGAATTTATTTTCATAGTTACGCTTATTATAGTGTAGTCCTGCCAAATAGTCAACGTTTCGCCTGTTCTCTCAACTTAGCCCGCTTTTTTAAGCTTTTTCTTCTAGTGCCTCATCCGGCGGGAAGATGTAGTCATGTCATCGAGAATTTTGCCGTCAGGCAAGCCGACGACAACGAAGCATGACGGCAAAAAGGCCGGTAATCTACTACAGATTTCTGCCGGATGAGGCACTAGTACTTTTGCCAAAAAGGCTGTGAATAACTTATAAAGTAAGTTACCACAGCCTTTTCCAGTACAAGACCTTTGCTTAAGCAGCAATTATTTGTTATACATGGCGTCCTGTTCTTTACGGAGTTTGTAAATCAAGGTAGACTGATCCAATTCGACCATATCTAAAGTCAATAACTGGCCTTTCTTGGCGTCTTTCAGCATGCGGGCCTTTTTCGTAACCAAGCCGTAAGGTACATAGCCTTTAGCGTCAGATTCCTGAGCTGTGGCAATAGAACCATAGGTGGTATAGCCACCGATTCCGTCGATATATTGACCGGCTTTCAAATCGGTTTTAGCCACAGTAATACACTCACTAACCAGACCGTCAATCGGCACAATGGTGGATTCGCCGTCAATAACCGCTTTGGCCACTGTCAGCGGCGTTTCCAGGTTGCACAAGTGATACGGACGATATAAAATCCACAACGGACCGTTACCCATGCTATGATAACGCATCTGATAAGCAATTTCCTCATTTTCCGTAGATACGGCGACAAATACGCCCGGCGCAATGCCGTTTACATATTCAACAACACCGTGTTTATTCAAAATACCGCCGTCTTCTTTCAATCTGAATAAGTCAGGCAGCTCTTTAAGTCCGGCAGCAATTCCATGCCCACCAATTACATCAGGTATCAGTCCGGTAGCATTAGACATAGCTGTCATTTCTACCATGGTTTTGGTGCCGTCTTTGAAAGAACAAAGCATTTTAGGACTCATTTTGCGACGGGTTGCTTCTTCCAGAACGGTATCAGGGTTGCAGTCATAGTCCAGCTTATTATTTTTGCCTTTCCCCATGACTTTGACATCCATACCCATTGCCTTAGCAAAACAGTATAGTTCCATAACGGCACCCGGTTCGTCACCGGCCGAACCGGTATAAATAACGCCATGTTCAGCTGCAAACTTTTTGAGGTAAGGTCCGATAACAACGTCGGTCTCTACATTAAGCATAACAACATGCTTACCATTTTTCATGGCGTCAGTTGCCACTTTGGCGCCTACGTCAGGAACCCCTGTGGCATCAATAGCACACTCAACCAGATTAGCCTGAGAAACCAGGTCGGCATTGGCTGTTGCCACATATTTTCCTGCTTCAATCCATTTATTGGCATCAGACAACGTATCAACAATAGCGATTTGATCATCCTTAACACCGGCATAATGGAAAGCATGCACGGCATTTTCCACATTAATATCGGATACAATGGCAGGCGTAATCCCCTGCATGAGCACCATCTGCGTCACCATACCCCGGCCCATCTGTCCCGCGCCAACGATCCCGGTGCGAATCATTTTGCCTTCTTGCTGACGTTTTATTAACTTTTTATCCATGTTTAGCATAAGACAATCCCCTTTAATCTTTTTATTTAAACTTCCCGACAAGTCCATTAGCGGACTGTCTACTCTGAAATCATAATTGTTTCACGGGCCTTTTTCCACATGACTTCGTTGTCGTCAGCTTACATATGTTTGATATGTGCGCCTCTTTCGCCTCGCCTTGCGAAAATATTCCCGCTAATTCTTTTACGCTTTCAAAGTACACAGTCCACTAGGATTTGTCGAAAGTTCAACGACTTTTTAATTTTACATTTGTTCTAACATTAAAATTATGTCCACCTTTATTATAGTGTAAGATTTTTAAATAGTCAATAAAATTAAAACTAACTTTCTCTTAAATTTTAGATTTATCACCAACTCATTCTAAGAAACTCCGTTGCTTAGTTTATTCATTTATTTTTTACAAATGTTTTTTATAAAATCATTTATAAAAAACATTTCTTCTTTTTCTTTGTTAATGTATGATGTCCAAAAAGACAGGAAGAAATTTATCCTGCAAAAAAAATACAAGCCGGCAAAGTAGTCTCCTACCTTGCCGGCTTGTACCCCATTTACACTGTTCACTCGGGTTCATATTAAGAATTCCGTTCATAAAGAATACGCAGGCCTTCCAGCGTCAGAAAATGTTCAACCACCTGAATACTGGTCGATTCCTGGGCGATCAGGTTAGCCAAACCGCCGGTAGCGACGACATAGGCGTCCTGTCCCATTTCACCCCTCATCCGGCGGACGATCTCATCCACCTGTCCGGCAAAGCCGAAGATAATGCCCGATTGCATACTGGCCACCGTATTGCGGCAAATAACGCTTTTCGGTTTAACCAGTTCAATGCGCGGCAGCTTGGCCGCCCGTTGAAAAAGCGCCTCGGTGGAAATTCCGATACCCGGCGCAATGGCGCCGCCGAGATAATCGCCATTTTCCGCAATAGCACAAAATGTCGTGGCCGTACCAAAATCGACGATAATCAGCGGTCCGCCAAATTTAGCATGGGCCGCTACAGCATTGACAATTCGATCGGCTCCCACTTCCCGTGGATTTTCATAGCGAATGCAAATGCCTGTCTTAATCCCAGGTCCAACTACCAGTGGTTCAACTTTGAAGTAGCGCTGGCACATTTTGATAATCGGCACGACCAGCGGCGGCACGACCGAGGAGATCATGATGGCATGCACCTCGCTGATGCTGCGTCCGGCAAAACTAAATAGATTGTGAATCAACATACCGTATTCATCGCCGGTTTTCTGACGGTCGGTCGAAATACGCCAGTGATGAAGCAATTCCTTACCATCATAGAGACCTAACACAATATTGCTGTTTCCGATATCAAATACCAAAAGCATATATATCCTCCAACATTCTCTTTATTTACTCTTTTCCGTCACTGCCGGCCGGATGGAGACATCGCCGGCAATGACCGTTTCCAGCGATCCGGCCGTCTGTACCAGCAAAGCTCCTGATGCATCAATATCCACCGCCAGTCCGCTAAATTGCTTGTCCGGTCCGACAACCTGCACGGTTTGTCCCAGCGTAACCGACAACCGGCGCCACTCTTTTAGAATGCCGTCAAATCCGCTCCGGCTTACCTCCAGATAGACCGTTTCCAGTTCGGCCAATATTTCCTTCAATACCGTTTTACGGCAAAAAGGCCGGCCGGCGGCCTCCGCCAGCGAAGTGGCAATACCGGCTAGTTCTGACGGAAACTCGTCAGCCGCGATATTCACGTTAGTGCCCATGCCGAGTACAACATAGTTGATCGCGTCCATTTCCGCGCTCATTTCGGTCAAAATACCCACTATTTTTTTTCCGTTATATAAAATATCATTAGGCCACTTGATACCACAGAGAACGCCGGTCGTCCGCCGAATAGCCCTGGTGAGCGCCACGGCAGTCATCAATGTACATTTAGGAGCATCATAGGGCTGAAAGGGCGGCCGCAAAACAATCGACAGCCAGATCCCCTTGCCTCTGGGGGAAAACCACCCCCGCGCCAGTCGTCCCCGTCCGGTGCACTGGGCTTCCGCCAGCACCAGCGTGCCTTCCGGACAGCCTGCCGCCGCCAGTTTTTTCGCCTCATTGCTGGTGGAGTCAACACTGTCAAACCAGTAGATCTCTTTGCCCAGCACCTGAGTAGACAAGTCATTTTTTATCTCATCCGGCAGCAGCAAATCCGGTACTTCACTCAGACAATAACCCCGCCGGGGATGTGCTTCAATCAAATAGCCGTCCTGTTTTAGCGCCCGGATATGTTTCCAGATCGCCGTACGGGACACTGCTAACTGCCGGGAAATCTCCTCACCCGAGACATACTCTCCCTGATTTTTTCTTAATACACTGAGAATGCTGGAACGCATAATCACCCCTCCTTACCCACCGCCTGCCCGGTTAATCGCAGGCCGGCTACTTCCATAACCGTTCAGGCAGCCTTCTTTCCATTTTTTTCAAGAAGGTGTGGTAAAACCCGAGCGCGAAGAATAGTATTATTAATTCCCTTCTATAAAAAAGAGGAATCGTTGATTTAGTGTTTTCCAAGAACAGTTTACTCTAAAAGAACATACAAAGCTATGATAGCATGTTTATCGATACTGAACAATACGGAGGATCAACAATGTCTTTAAAAATTTTGATTGCCGACGACGAAATAAATATTTGCGAAGTAGTGCAGTTATATTTGGAAAAGGAAGGCTTTACCGTGTATACGGCTACCAACGGCGAACAGGCTATGGCGATTGAAACGACCGAAAAACCTGATTTGTTGCTGTTGGACATTATGCTGCCCAAATTATCCGGCTGGGATATCTGCCGCAGCATCGAACGTACGGTACCTGTCATCTTCCTAACCGCCCTGAGTGCCGAAAGCGATAAAATCACCGGCTTCTCCTTGGGAGCCGACGATTATATCACCAAGCCCTTTAGTCCCAGAGAGCTGGTAGCGCGGGTCAAGGCGGTCCTGCGGCGGAGCGGCCTTTTACAAACCAGCGGCAGCGCCCTTGAGTTTCCCGGTCTTTTGATCAACGCCACGACGCAAACCGTCGAAGTGGACAGTCAATCAGTCACATTGACCCCGAAAGAATTTGAGTTGCTCTCGTTTATCACCCGCCATCCCAAAATCGTTTTTTCCCGCGAACAGCTATTGACCAATGTCTGGGGATATGATTTTCAGGGTGATGATCGCACGGTGGATGCCACCATTAAACGGTTACGGCAAAAAATCACTCATGCCCACTATGCTTACGTGCATACCGTCTGGGGAACAGGTTACAAGTTCGAGGTGACTGCAAAATGATGCGCTCCATTTTCGGCAAACTGCTGATCTCCCATATTGTGGTGATCATGATCAGTTCATTGGCGCTCAGTCTATTGATGTCCTACCTGGTCCGCGGGCACTTTATCGACAACAAACGTCGCGAACTGCTGCAAAAAGGGGAAGCCACTGTCATCCTGCTCTCCCCCTCCCTATATAGCGGCCGCCTGCCCAGCGATATTACCATGAATGTTATGAGCAATCTGGCCGGCGCGACTATCTGGCTGATGGACGAGCAGGGCTCTATTATCGCCGGCACACCGCCGGAGCATTGGGATCGCGGCGGCTTCTTTGAGACTGATCAGGAAATGATGGAGTTGTTTAACGGGACTCCCCAATCCTGGGTAAGCGAAACCAGAAATAACAGAGCTCCGGCCATCGTCGTAGCCGTTCCTATTCCTGACACCATTGTCCCCACCGCCCTCTTTTTATATGCGCCCATCCTCGGAGTAAATCGAAGTGCGGAGGGGTTGGTACGCCTCATGTTCTACTCGCTCTTAGTCGGCGCTTTTATTTCGGTTGCCTTAGGCTACATCACCTCCCGCAATCTGACCAGACCGATTGCCGACATCAGCCAAGCAGCCCGCAATTTTGCCAAAGGGGATTTCAACAGCCGCACAACCGCTACAGGAAATGACGAAATTGGTGGTCTGGGGCGGACCTTTAACAGCATGGCCGCTTCCCTGGCCCGGGCTGAACAAAATAGACGGGATTTTCTCGCCAATGTGTCTCATGAATTGAAAACTCCGGTGGCCTCGATTCAAGCCCTGGCCGAAACTATCCTGGACGGTCTGGCGGCCAAACCGGCTCAGCAGGAACGGTATCTGCAGACCATTGTCGGCGAATCCAACCGTATCAACCGTCTGATCCGCGAGCTTTTGGATATGGCGCAACTGGAAGCCGGTGAACTGTCAATTGTCCGGCAGAAACTCGATATAAGAGAGTTTTGGGAACAAGAACAGGATAAATACGTTTCGTTATTAGCCGCTAAGGCTCTATCATTGGAAGTGGATATCCCGGCAGGCCTTTCTCCAGTCTGGGCCGATCCAGACCGTCTTTCCCAGGTCCTGTCCAACCTGCTCTCCAATGCCATCCGCTATGCGCCGGAACAATCGACTTTGACACTGACCGCCCGCTCCGTCCCTCAATTTCTTTCCCTTGCGCTCACTGACCAGGGACCGGGTATTGCCCCTGCCGATCTGCCTCATATTTGGGAACGCTTCTACCGGGTCGATTCAGCCCGGGCCCGCGATTCCGGCGGCACTGGACTGGGCCTTTCGATAACCAAAAAACTGGTCGAGACTATGGGCGGCAGCATTACCGTCCACAGTGTGGTGAACGAGGGAAGCACGTTCTCCTTCACGCTTCCCGTCGCCAGCGAATAATACTGAACTCCCAGTAAAGCTTGAGGTCTTTGCGGTCTCTTTCCGTCACCGCTGTGTTGCCGTTTCTGACGGGCATCAGCCCGCCGGGTCCGGCCGTCTTGCAGAGCCGAAAAATCCTAAATCCTTCTAATCTTTTAATGAGAGCTCAATATAAGTTTTTTTATCTCTCCTGTCATGATTTTGTCATATCTGAAACCTATACTAAAACTGACAAAAGAACCCAATTATGATACGGAGGGATTCACATGAATGTAAAAAAAATTTCCCAGACGGCTATGGCAGCCTTGGTGGCTGCAACCTTCCTGGTAGGCGGTCTGGCGGTATTGCCGACAGTACAGGCGGCTGACGGCGCCGATCGCCCGGCGATCGAACAACGCCATAAGATCAATCCGGAACAGATGGCCGAACACATTGCCACCACCTTCTCGCTAAATAAAGACACGGTCCTGCAATACTACAACAATGGTACAAGCTTCAAGGATATCCGGCACGCTGCTTTTTTAGCCAAAGCAGGTAACCTATCGCTGGATACTGTTTTACAAACTAAAACCGACAGCAATTCCTGGCAGGATGTAGCTCAGACCCTAAAAATCAGCCCCCAGCAAATCAAAGCCACCCGCATAGATTTACAGGCGAACCATCTGACCAAAGCCGGCCTTGACAAGCAAGCAGCCCTTGACCTCTTAAACCAGGGCTATCATCCCCGCGATATCGCCTGCGCCAACCAGTTGAGCAAAGATACGGGTAAATCCATCACCGATGTGCTGTTTTATAAAAAGATCAACAATACTTGGCAGGACGTAGCCACTACCCTCGGTGTCAGCCCCGAGCAATTCAAGCAGGAAATGAAAAATCTAAAGGGTTCTTTCCCGCACCATGGCGGCTTTCACCACAGAGGTACCGACCGAATAGCCTACTAAGTCTTAGCCAACTTGATAAATGCAATAAAAAAGAACCTGACTTACGTCAGGTTCCTCCGCAGACCGGCCTAGCTTGGGCCGGTCTGTCTTTTCATTTATCAGGAAGAGCAGGCCGCCTTCCTGTCAAAAAACGGCTTCCACTGTACCAATGATATCGCCGCAATGATTTTTTTGCGTAAAGGGAAATTTAGCCGCCAACAGCTCAAACTCCTGAGCCGAAATCAAGTCCAGTTTTTTCAGAAGAGAAATGACCACGGGCGCGACCGGCGCGTTACCACCATCGTCAATTTTGAGCGCTATCCCCAGTCCTTCATTTACCGCCGACAAACAATAGACTGCCTCAGCACCGACTTTGGCTACCAGACGTCCCTTGGTGACTTGCATGATCACCGTATCCAGGCGCCCGGTGCCGGCAACTACCTGAGGATAAGCCAGCATCGCATCCCGGATGGCGACCACGGCAGCCTGGCTTCCACCCCAGTCGGTTGCCGTCGGGTTTGCCAGCTTGGCATAAGCCAGCGCCATGTTCCGTAAAGGCAGGTAAAAGACAGGAACGCCGCAACCGTCAATGCCGGTCTCCACTTCAGCTGCCGGCAAGCCGGCTGACCGGCTGACAGCCTGCAGCATCAATTGCTGTACCGGATGTTCCAAGGCAAAATACCGGTCCCGCGGCACCTCCAGCAAGGTAGCCAAAGCCAGCATACCGGAATGTTTGCCGGAGCAAGGGTTGTGCACAGCCTGATAAGGCAGGTTCCGGCACATCAACTCCCTGGCAGCTTTACCGCTGAGTGGTCTGGCCGTGCCGCAGGCAAGGGCCTCGGTAGTCAAACCGATTTTGCCTAGCAGTTGACTGATGATCTCCACATGGTCCGGTTCACCGCTATGGGAAGCCGTCATAATGGCAAGTTCCCTGGTTGTCAGTTTAAACTTGTCCAGACCGCCCCGTTCCACCAGCGGCAACACTTGAAAAGGCTTGGCTGCCGACCGCCAGAACATCCTCCGTCCGGCATCGCCGACCTGGTACTGCACCTGTCCTGTCCGGTCCACCGCCACAATATCGCCGCAGTGAATGCATTCAACCTTGCCACCGCGGGTATAGTGTAGTAATACTTCACTCATAGCCAATTCCTCCTATAAAGAAGAAAAGACTTGTATAGTGCAAGTCTTTTCCGCAATGATGTTACTTATTAACGTTGCCAGCCGTGTTCGCGGGAAAGGTACACGATTTTCGGTCCCTCTGCCACACCACCACTGCCGGTATTATCCTGTGCAGCCGGTTCAGCAGGTTCAGCCGGTTTGTCTTCCCCTACCGCCGTGCCATCAATTTTTCCTTCTTTTAACAACTGCTCCAACTGAGAAGCTTCCAGCGTCTCCCGCTCAATGAGTGCCTGGGCAATCAAATGCAGCTTATCAATATTGGTCCGCAGCATTTCTTCCGTCTTGGTATAGGCATCCTCAATTAAGCGGCGTACTTCCTGGTCTATGGCCGAAGCCACCTCTTCGCCGTAGTTGCGGTCGCGGGAAATATCACGACCCAAAAATACTTGCTGATCCTGCCGGCGGCCAAAGGTAATCGGCCCCAGCGCTTCGCTCATACCGAACTCGCAAATCATTTTGCGCACCAGATCGGTAGCCCGTTCCAGATCGTTTTGCGCCCCTGTGCTGATCTCGGACAGAACAACGGCCTCTGCCACCCGGCCACCCAGCAGGGTTTTCAATTGATCTAAGAGCTCCGAACGAGTCGCGTAATAACGGTCTTCTTTCGGCAGCATCAATGTATAACCGCCGGCCCGGCCGCGGGGAATAATCGAAACCTTGTGCACCGGATCGGTGTGAGTCAGCAGCATGCCAATCAAAGCATGCCCAGCCTCATGATAGGCGGTAAGCTTCTTTTCCTTGTCGCTGATCACTTTGCTTTTCCGTTCCGGTCCGGCAACCACCCGTTCCACCGCTTCTTCCAGTTCCGGCATTTCAATGCGGCGCTTATTGCGGCGCGCCGCCAGCAGAGCCGCCTCATTGACCAGATTGCTCAGGTCGGCGCCGGTAAAGCCGGGCGTACGGCGGGCCAGTACTTCCAAACTGATTTCCTTAGCCACCGGTTTTCCCTTGGTATGAACTTTCAGAATCTCCGACCGGCCTTTTACATCGGGACGGTCGACCACAATCTGCCGGTCAAAACGGCCGGGACGTAAGAGCGCCGGATCGAGAATATCAGGACGGTTGGTAGCGGCAATAATGATAATTCCCTCATTGACGCCAAAGCCGTCCATTTCCACCAGCAACTGATTGAGCGTCTGTTCGCGCTCGTCATGTCCGCCGCCCAAACCGGCGCCACGCTGACGGCCAACAGCGTCAATTTCATCAATAAACACAATGCACGGAGCATTCTTTTTCGCCTGTTCAAACAAGTCCCGCACCCGGGACGCACCGACACCGACAAACATTTCTACGAAGTCGGAGCCGCTAATGCTGAAAAACGGTACGCCAGCCTCGCCGGCCACCGCCCGCGCCAGCAGTGTCTTACCTGTTCCCGGCGGTCCAAACAGCAGCACGCCCTTAGGGATACGCGCTCCTAAGTCATTAAACTTTTTCGGATGCTTCAGAAACTCGACAACCTCTTCCAGTTCCTGCTTCGCCTCATCGGCACCGGCCACATCGTGGAAGGTCACCTTGATCTTGTCTTCACTGTGCAGCTTGGCACGGCTTTTACCGAAAGACATCACCCGGTTGCCGCCGCCCTGGGTCTGTTGCATAATGAAAAACCACACGCCGATCAAGAGCAGCATCGGCAGAATTGACGAGAAAATTGTTGTCCACCAGGGTGGCTGTGGCGGCTGTTCAGCCTTAATATCCACATTCTTTTCCCGTAATGTATTAATCAGTGTAGGATCATTGGGTGCAACCGTGGTAAACTCCTGACCATCCTTAAGCTTACCTTTAATCGTATTGTCCACGATCGTTACACGTTCAACCTTTTGATCCGTTGTTTGCTGCAGAAACTGCGTATAGCTGATTTCCTGCTTGTTCGTGGTACGCGATGAATAGTAGTCAATTATCGATATAGCAATGATGATAATTAACAAGTAAAAGCTGACATTACGAAAAAATTTATTCAAAAAGTAGCCCTCCTCTCACTAGAGCCCAAAACCGATATTCCGCAGAGGTTCAAATACCTCCATAGTAGAACATTATACCATAACTGCCACTACTAAACAATTTGTTACCTTCAGCTTTTAACAAAATTTAAGGTTCATATACTGCTGGTTTCAAGATACCGATAAACGGCAGATTACGGTACTTTTCGGCGTAATCCAATCCATAGCCGACCACAAAATGATCCGGTATGGTAAAACCGTTATAATCTATATGCACATTCACTTTCCGGCGCTCCGGTTTGTTAAGCAGCGTGCACATCCGGAGACTGGCCGGTTTGCGTGATTTGATATTATCCAGTAAATAATTGAGGGTCAGACCTGAGTCAATGATATCCTCTACCACTAGTATGTGCTTTCCTTCCACCGTTTCATCCAAGTCTTTTAAAATACGCACCACGCCGCTGGAGGACGTACCGGCACCATAGCTGGACACTGCCATAAAATCGATGGCAACCGGAATATCAATCGCCCGTGCCAGATCGGCCATAAAAATAACCGCCCCGCGCAGTACGCCAATCATCAAAATTTCCTTGCCCGCATAATCCTGAGAAATCTGCTTCCCCATATCGGCAATCCGCTGTTTTAACTCCTCCGTGCTAATCAGTACTCTTTCCACATCATCCATCATCGAATGTACCATCTTTCTCCCCCTGCTTTTCGATTGTCAGCTGCAATAAATTCCGAGTATTGCTGTCTATTTTGCCTCGTTCAGACTGCCTGAAACCACAGACCCACAGTATTCCTGCTGCATCATAGATGATCGGCACCTGATCGCGCTGTTGACGCTCTACCTTAGCGTCAATAAAAAAGTCCTTTAATTTCTTGCTGCCCCGCATACCTGACGGAACAAAACGGTCTCCCGGCAGACGCGTCCTGATACCCAAGGGCGGCACAAGCTTGTCGGCATCAAAGACCGCGTTCTGCGATAAATGGTCACCAGTACTAGCTTGCAATAATCGGGCGTGAACTATGCACCCTAATTCCGCCGCCACCGTACGGCCCGGTACATTCAACCGGATGTCCACCGGAGCAGGAATCTCCGGTTCCGCCGGATGGGACAGAGTGCCAATGACAAGACCGTTATAAGTCTTGCGTGCCCAAAGGCAGCCGGGCAACGGCAGGCAGGCGCCCACCTGTCCGGTTAAAATCATCTCTATCATTTTTTCCACATGATAGAAGCTTATTCCTCTTAGATTTCCCTGTTTTTTTTCAATTGTCAAACGCAATACTTCCCGCTGCAGCGCACAAGGCAGACTGGCAAACTTCTGTCCGTCCAACACGAACATTTCCGACTCGGTTTGTACCGTTTCTCCCCAGATCTGCTCGGCTGCCGCCCGGACAAAAGCGTGCTCCTCGCCAATGATCGCCGCCGTGCGGCACAAAGACTCCTTAATTGCCGGATTATAGCGTTCCTCCAGCCAAGGCAGCAATTCCAGACGGATGGAATTGCGCAGATAATCGGTTTGCCGATTAGTGCTGTCCGTGCGGGCCGGCAGCCGGTGCTCCCGGCAGTAGGCCTCAATCTCAGACCGGGTCACCGCCAGCAACGGCCGGATAATTCCGTTACCGGTCGGCAGCATACCCGCCAGACCGTCACCGCCCGCGCCCCGCAAAAGATGGATGAGTACCGTCTCAGCCTGATCGTCCCGGTGATGGCCTGTGGCAATAGCTGCCGCTTTGACCTTGGCGGCAACTTCCCGCAAATACCGGTATCTGAAGAACCGTGCCGTCTCCTCCAGCGAATGCCCGGAACCGGCGGCTAAAGCCGGAATGTCCAGCGCCGTGCTGTAACAGCGGATATCCCGTTGCCGGCAGAAATCAGCGACAAACTGCGCGTCTGCCGCCGACTCAGCCCCCCGGATCATATGGTCCACATGGGCCGCTACCAGTTCAATATCATAGGTTGAGCGCAAAGCTTGCAGGATATGCAGCAACGCCAGCGAGTCCGGCCCGCCGGAGCAGGCCAGCAGAACGGTATCACCGGATCGCAGCAGCGAGTGACTCTCTATATATTGTTTAACTTTTTTTATCATACGACCGGCTTCTTCCCTAGGGCGTGTCAAAAAACTAGCCGGATCATTTCGGTAGCTTTCCGACACGCCCTAATTTATTATAATTTATCACCAGGCGATAGGCGGTAGAACTAGAAAAAATGCCGAAAGCAATGGCGGCGCCCGTCAAAACGGTACGCATAGCCATGGATACCCCGTCCACATAGTGCCCCTTCACCATATACAGCATGGTTGTATAGGCCTCGCTGCCCGGCACCAGGGGAAAAAACGCGGGAATAATAAAGATGATTGCCGGTTTCTTTAACAGCCGGGCCAATAGTTCGGCCGACACGCCGATAACAATGCTGGCCAAAAAATTAGCCATTATCGGGTTGGCTCCCGCCAGTCCCGCCAGATACATAACTCCCCAGGCGGCCACGCCAACGCCGCCGGCATATAACAGCAAGCTGCGCGGAATCCGGTATAACACCCCGACAGAAACAGACATTAGAAATACCGCCACCAATTTAAAAACAACCATACTACCTTCCCTTTCACCGCTTTTTCACAGGACCGTCGCCAGGACGATAAAAACGCCCATGGCTACCGCCACCGCCGTTAGCAGGGCTTCCATGCCCCGTGACAGGCCGCTCACCAGATCACCGACAATGAAATCACGCAGCGCATTGGTAATCGCCATACCCGGCACCAGGGGCATGATGCCGCCGATAATAATGCTGTCACGGCCTAAATGGGGCCAGTAATAGTATAAAACCGAACCAATCACCGCCACTACTGCGCCGCCTAAAAACTCATAAGCTACCGGCGTTCCCTGCAGCCGGGAAACAACATGGGCAATATAACGTACCGCGCCGGCGGCTACGAAAGCCGCCCCAATCTCAAAAAAACCGCCGGCCTGCAGGACAGCGGTCGTCGCCCCGATGGCGCCCGACGCAGCTATGGAAGTCGGCAAAGAGAATCCGCTCCGTTCCTTGGAGATGCGCAACAGGATGGCTTTGGCGCTGCCAGGATCAATACGCCGCTCCACCAGCCGGCGCGACAGCTCGTTCACCTTGGCAATGCGGTCCAGGTTGATCGTCCGGTCCCTGACCCGGCGAATCATTGTCAGCGACTGGCCCGACGCATCGCTTACCGTCAGAAAGACCCCGGTTGGAATGACAAAACTCTCCACACCGGCCGCGCCGCAGGCTCTGGCCATATGCTCCATCGTTTCCTCCACCCGCCGGGTCTCACCGCCGTTTTTTAGCAGGACTTCACCGGCCAGCGCCGCCAACAGAACAATCTTCTCCAAGGGAATCTCCACATTGCCACCACCTTTTGGTATTACTGTTCGCCCAGATTATAAAATTTCCTTCTGAGCCCGGCAGTACGACGCTGGGAAGCCCCGCCGGCACGGGCAGAAAAGGCAGCCCGCAAAACATAATGATGTGACCAAATGAAAAAATCCATTACGCCACAGGTCTCGAAACCATTCGCGGGTCCTGGCAGCGAGACTATTCCGCAGCACAAAGTAAGGGAGGGTACTAAAATAGTATGGCTCCCTCCCTCGTCGCTTATTAAATCCCGGTACAGAAAAAACAGCCGGATTATCCGGCTGTTTTTCCCTGTAGGGCATTGGACTCCGCAATCCGGACGGCCAACACCGTCATATCATCCCGCAGGCGTCCGCCCGACAGGCGTTTGGCTTCCGCCAGAATCTGCTGTGCCACCTCCTGCGGCTGACTGCTGCGCAGGCGCCGCAAATAATTGATTACCCAATTCTCTTTGCCGGCTGCCGTCGCCTGTACATCGGCCACACCGTCGCTTACCATGACAATAATATCGCCTGCCGCCAGTTGCGCCTCTACCGGTTCAATTTCAATCTGCTGCAATATGCCGATTGGCAACGATGCCGACCGGATCATGCCGACTTCATGAACCCGTTTTACAAAACTTGGCGGAGCGCCAATCTTGAGAAACTCCACCGCCCCGTTATAAGTATCAATAATTGCCATATCCAGCGTAGCAAAGCTTTCAGCCGGTCCCTGCAGCAGCAGCATAGCATTGGTTGTCCTAATGGCCGCTTCCACAGCAAAACCGGCAGTCAGGAGTTTTTCCATGAGTTGTACCGCCAGAGAGCTTTCCGTCGCCGCCTGACTGCCACTGCCCATACCATCGCTTAGTAGCAGCAGCGTTTTCCCTTGCGGCAAATGTGTGACGGAACAGGTGTCGCCGCAAACCTGGTGTACCTCCTTAGCTAAGCTGGCCATACCGGCCTGTACGGTAAAACGTTTGGCCGGCTGGAGCACGATCTGACAGGGCTTGTGTCGCAGGGCATGACCGCACTGAGTCCGCAGTACCATTCGTTCCTGCAGCAAATTGGCGGCCAACGGCAAAATAACCTGCCGGCATTCTTGCCGATCCTGACAAGGTTCCTTTTCCAGCCGGATACATAACGTCCCTTGGCGGCCGTTCACTTTCACACCACTCACGGGACAGCCCGCCTCGGCCGCTTTCGATGCCAGCAGCGCCGCCGCTCTCCGGTCATCTTTTGTTTCTCTGACCACTTCCTGCGCCAGGTTTCCCACAATATTGGCAATCGCTTTCATTTGTTCGGCCACCAGTTGCCGCTGGCCGGCCAGCTTGTAACGGCTGCCGCCCGTACCGCCGCTCTGCTCAGCCACCGCAACAAGAGCCACCGCCAGTTCCCGCTGTTTAATGCATACGCTGCGCAAATAAGGCGGCAATGTGCTGCTTGTGATGGCTTCCCCTGATAAAATCAGTTCACTAATCACCTGGCTGGTCCGGTAAAAATCAACTTCCCAGCAATTGGCCCGCTGGGCGCAGGCCCCACAAACCTGTTCATCAATAGCCGCCAGCACCTTGGCAGTCGCTTCTTCCCGGAACTGTTCCGGTCGCGGCTCGCTAACCCGGTTCATGGTCACTGCCAGTTCCTGAAATAGATCAGCCACATGAGTCAGTTTAGTCGCCGCCTCACTGATTTTTTGCGACGGTTTTGCCCGTTCTCCCCGCGGCACAAAGCGGGCCGTCCATTCTCCCAACCAGCTCATGGGCAGGCAAATAAAAGGAATCGCGGCTAAGGCGGATTCACTTAATACATTTAACAGCTCAGCAGCTT
This sequence comes from Propionispora vibrioides, assembly GCF_900110485.1. NCBI lineage: Bacteria > Bacillati > Bacillota > Negativicutes > Selenomonadales > Sporomusaceae > Propionispora > Propionispora vibrioides. The sequence goes on from NZ_FODY01000007.1 coordinate 27,326, forward strand.
GTCCAAAGAATAATATGGTCAAGAGACTGCCTGTTTCAAAGCCTAAAATAACGGCAAATTTACCAAATTTACGAAAAATACCCGCAAAAGTCCCGGCCAGGGCATAGTACGCCACATGCATCACCGCGCCGTCCAGCAATCCGGCGGCCAGACCAAGCACGGTCCCGGCAGCGGCACCGGCTCCCGGTCCGCCCGCCAGGGCCAGTATCATGATTAGCAGACTGCCGGCCATATTGCGTACATTGTAATCCAATAACCACCAGCCATCCAAACCGCTGCTAGCAATCGCCAGCAAAACGACCAGACACATGAAGGTTTCCTGACTGAGCTGCCTGCCGGCGCTTGCCGGCGCCGCCTGCAAGACCGGGAAAGCGTATAAAAACGCATAGGCCAGCAGCATGCACATGGCGGCCTCCATACAAATTTCCAATACCGTATACAGGGTAACAACCGGTAGGTTCATATAAGCCAATCCCAGCCCGCCGATCAGTACCGTGCCCATCAGAAACAACGGAACGGCCAGGAATTTCCGATGCAGCAGCGTAAGCTTGTCTGCCAGCAGAAAGTAAAGCAACACCGACAACCCGTAGACTGACGCCTCCGAATAGTGTCCGGCCGACAGGCTCCCCACAATCACCCAGAACCCGGCCCCTAAAGCCTGACTGGGCAAGAATTGAGCCGTTGCCGCAAAAAAGGCCAGTCCGAAGGGAGAAATTTCACCGAGAATACTGACCCTCGACAGCAAGAAGGCCAGTACGGCAACAAACAAATACTCCGCCGTCACCACCGCCGCAAAACGTCTAACCAACAGGCGTCCCACTTTGAAACTTTCTGTCATTCGTTGCTTTATGGCAGGCGCCGCACTGACCTGTTCGGCCATTTCCGGCAGCCCTACGGCTTTATCCGGCAAAGAAACTACTGTTACTTTCGACATAAGAACCTCCACCTCTGCTATCTAGTCCCTTGGCAATTCTAAAACGACAGATGATGGCGGCTATGTTTCGCAGCACAAGGCGAGGGAAAGAGGCATACCGAACGTATGCCGATTGACGACAACGCAGTGTTACGAAATATAGACCGTCAGCATTACAGGATTAGGGTTGTCCAGAGACGTTCATCTGTACTATCATTTTACAGAAAGGAATACCCAATCTTTGTCTGAACAAGTCGCTAAATTGGAAAAATATTCCGACATATGGCAAGCGAAAAGTACAAATATATCCATGACTGCCATTGATCAGTACCGGCAGTCCTAAGAAGTGGCTGAGTAAATTGTCGATACAAATAAAAAACGGTGAGGGCTTTTGCCTGTCTCCGGCTAAGAAGACAGGGCAAAGGCCCTCACCGTTTTATTGCAAGCCGCCCACAAGTCTTCCGGCACAAAAAAAGAACCTTCCCGCAGGAAGGTTCCATCTTTTATTCCGCTCGGCGGGCAGCGCCACGGCCACCACGCTTTGATTCCGTGTTGCGCTTAAGATCACTTAACCGTTCATCACTGTCTTTCAGAAACTTGTTCAGCTTATCCTCAAAAGAAACGGTGTTAAACTTGTTGGGACGCCGATTGTCATTGGCAGGGCGCCGATTATCATTGGCGTATACTCGTTTGGGGCCTACAGCGGCATTAGGATTTGGCGCTTGCAACTGTTTGATGGACAAGCCGATTTTACCGCGCTCGTCAACCGATAACACTTTGACCTTTACCTTATCCTGTTCCTTGAGAAAATCTTTTACATCGCGGACATATACATCGGCGACTTCAGAAATATGGATGAGACCGACTTTTCCTCCAGGCAGTTCAACAAACGCCCCGAAATTTGTAATCCCGGTTACAACGCCCTCTACCACACTGCCAATTTCAATGGACATACTAACAAATATCCTCCCTTAAATAACTCGTTTTGCAAACATATTATACTCTTGACGGTGAAAAGGTGTCAAGAAATACTGTTACAATTAACAATCTTATAACAATAATGCCCCTTATTCCTTGGCCGGAACATAGGGCACTTCTCCCGGTTTTACCAAACCCAGTTCCTCCCGGGCCAGCTTCTCAATATAGGTCCGGTCATTCAGACGGTTACGCTCCTCCGTCAGTTCGGCATGACGTTTGTCGGCTTCCGCCAGCTTAGCTTTCGTCGCCTCAAGCTCCTGGTTGATCGCATTAATCTGAGATTGTTGTCCAAAAGAAAGATACGCAAAATACACAATCAGTCCGATAACGACCAGCCTAAACCATTTTAGCCGGTATTTCGGCCGCTGCTTGATCACTTTCAGCACCACCATCATTGATAATTTCCGGCACCACGAGGCAGCCGGCAAAAGGCAATACAACATTCATTTCTGCCTATATTCGCCAGACCGCTCCGTTTTCCTGCCACACCAGACGGCTGGCATCAGAAAACTACTTCTCCGGCGGCCGCTTGTTAAAGCGCCAGGGTCTACGGGCGCGGCAATATCGCCCGGCGCTCCGCCCCGCAGCCGCCAGCCGCCGCCCAGTAAACAGAAAAGGAAAGACCAGTGCTCCAAACAGGATAGCCACCGGTTTTACCACCAGCCAGAACAGCAACAGTTTCAGGTATCTGACGCCGGCGCCGGTAAGCCGGAGCCCCTGCAACAGCAAACGAATGACGAAGGAGCTGGCCAGACGATAGTACAGAGCGGCACCGGCAAATAAACCGATAAAGACATATAATCTGAGCTCACCGCCGTTGCTGAACAGCAGGATGCCGAAAACCACGGCGGTCGCAATCAGCCAGTACAAAAGGTCGGCCAATGCCGTGCTCCATTTTTTCAGCCTGGCGGTTCCCCGTAAAACCCGGTAGCCGTCAAATAAAATGCCTAGCAGGAAGCCTGTTGCCGCCATGACCCCAAACACTGCAGCCTGCCCGCTCAATTCCATAGTCTCACTCCTTACCCTAGTAGTCTGCCTACTTTGAAAGCCTAAAAGAATTCGCGGGAATTTTTTCGCAAGGCGAGGCAGAGAGGCGCATCTATCGAGCATAGATAAATCGACGGCAATGAAGCATTGTGGAAAAGGACCATGAGGCCTTTATGATTTCAGAGTAGACGGACCACTAGTACCACCGCCAGGATTTATGTCTGTTACGCAGTTGGCGCCCCTGACACACCAAAAGCAGCAGTGTTGCCCCTGTCAGCAGGTGCAACGGCGGCCAAAAGGCGTTCAGGTCATCGCCCGGCCAGGTAAACGGCTCTTGCCGCAGTTCGGAAGAGTACCGCGCAATCCGTGCCAGATACTGCCTGGTTTCATCATACGGCGGTACGCCGCCGTAGTCATCCACAGCCTGCGGTCCCGCATTATACGCCGCCAGCGCTTGTACGGCATTACCCTTGTACCGCTCCAGCAGGCGACTCAAATACGCTGTGCCGATCCGTATATTTACCGCCGGATCAAAGTAGCAGGCTTCATCGCTCCGGCCACCGGTGGCATGAATTTCACTGTTGATTTGCCGCCAGGTGGCCGGCATGACTTGCATCAGCCCCCTGGCACCAGTCGGGGACACCGCCTGAGGATTAAAGGAACTTTCAGCGAAAATCACACCGGCTACCAGTTCCGGATTAACGCCGGCCGCCCCAGCCGCCTGATTGATCAGCCCGGCATAGGGGATGTCCGCCGGCACCGGCTGACCCGGCGCTGCTGCCCGGTTATTAAAATGCCGCCAGCTTAAGGTCCTGTATCCCAGCACCGCTGTGTGTAACACACCATACGTCAGCAGCTCAGCCAGCAGCAGCCAGACCAGGAAGCGCCATGTCCTTAGCAGTCTGCTTCGCAAGCCCATTCCTCCCCTGTCTGCCGGGAATAACCGTCTATTTTAAAAACCTTTCCAGCAGCCCTTTTTTCTGGTGCCCACCGTCATCATAGCTAATGCCCTTGACTAGCCCCTCCACCACCAGGCTCCCCTGCTCCAGATTAAGCTGCTTAATATTGAGATGCTCTCCTTTAATCGACAGCAGGCCCTGCTCGGTTTCCATGATCATTTCATTTTCATCATAACTGCCCAGGCTTACCACACCCTCGACCTCCAATTCCTCCCTTTCCACTAACCGCAGTTGATGCTGCCACTTCGGTGTTCTATTATCAACCGGCATACCTTTCCCTCCCCGATGATCCATCGACTTAGTGATGTATATGCAGGGACAATGTATTCTATTACTTTTCCTTTTACCATTTAATACCTGTTCTTTCCCACGTCTTCTTCGGGCCTGTTTGATGAGATAAACTGTCTCCAATCATCTCTTCCCCTTTTTGTCATGATACAAAAAGGGGAAGCTTCCTAAAATCCGAAACTCGCTTCGCTCAGACAAGCGGATTTCTTAACGGAAGCTGCCCCTTCTGGCATCCTGCGGACCACCTTTTTCCGTAACGGCCGTTAAAACCATCTAAACGAGTTAAAGTAATTCCTTACCGCAGAAATTATCATTGGTCTCTGATCATTCATCAACTAATTATCATAGCCTTTTGTGTTAGAAAGAAAACTTTCTGCTGACTACTATGCTTTTATGAAAGAGAGGCTGTTGCGTTAAAAACCACAACAGCCTCTCTAACTGACTTAAATTTTAGTTCCATCGTTTTTCGATGGTAACATCCTTAAAGTAATGTCCAATGATGTCTTGCGACTTTTTGCCTTCTTGGGCCATTTTGTTAGCGCCCCATTGAGAGATGCCTACGCCGTGGCCATAGCCTTTACCGGTAAAGCGAACGCTATTGCCTGTCAGCTCAATCTTATCAAGCAGCATGGATTTTAGCTTGCTGCTGCCCAGGCCGATGCGCATTTCCGGTCCCGACACCTCGATAGTCCCGTTGACCAGCAGCGTCAGCGCCCGGCCGGAAGGACCTTTTTTACCGATTTGCAGGTTATCCAGGCTGGTCACATCCTTACCCAGACCGTGCAGCACATCCATGACTTCCTGCTTGGTAAACTCGGCTGTCCAGTTTTGCACATCGGCGGGAGCCAACTCATCCGGCGATTGCACACTGGTGATATACGGCGGCTCGTCCTCTTTAAAATCCAAGCCTTCTTTAGCAGTGGCCGTTATACCGCCGGCGCTGGCATGAAACCAGGCATGAATGGGCTTACCCTGGTAGGTAATGATTTGACCGCGGGTCATATCCACCGCTTTTTTCACCTGATCATTAACCGCTTGAGCATCATAGGCCTGAAATTCCTTAATATCGGTCGAAGCCTGTGTTCCCCGGTCAGGTACGCCGCCCTTTTCCTCAATAGCCTGCAGGGTAAAAGTCCTGGCCAAAATCGCCTGTGTAGCTAGCGCCTCCAAGGGCCAGTCATTCTTCATCTCACCGGCCACTACACCGGCAATATAGTCTTCCATTTTCATGGAACGTTTCTCACCGGTTTCATGCATATACACGGTGATGGTCGGCTCGGTCCCTTGAGCCGTTTGCTGCTGGGGCGCCGGCGGCTTCTGTTCCGGCTTTTGCTGCGGCGACTTCGACCAGGAACAGCCGCCGAGCAGCAGGATGGCGGCAAGCACAATCCATAGCTTAACATATATCGGTTTCATCTTCTGCATATCACTGCCTCCTTAGCAATTATCTGCTATTAGTATGACAATGATATGAGAATTTTATCACTACTCGCTAATTTTTACACCGTAAACTGACGTACCATCGACTCCAAATCGGCAGCCATACCTTGCAACCTATCTACCGCATCGGTAATTCGATGGGCCGCGGCTGCCTGTTGCTCGGAAACGGCGGCAATTTCCTGCGAACTGCCGGTATTGCCGGCCGCCAGTTCGGTAATATGGGTTACGGCCTCAATGGCCTGACCGCATAGCAGCATCTGCGCATCGGTTTCCTGTGTAATGGTCTTGGCCTGCGATCTGACATACTCAATATCTTCTACAATCTTGGCAAAGGCAACGCCGCTCTGCTGGGTGATAACCACGCCTTTATCCACATAACTGCGGCTTTGCTCCATCGCGCTGACAGCATCCTCCGCCTCATGATGAATCCGACTGATAATGTCGGCAATCCGGCCTGTGGCTTGTGTCGACTGCTCCGCCAGTTTTCGTACTTCCTCCGCCACCACGGCAAAGCCCCGTCCGGCCTGACCGGCCCGGGCCGCCTCAATCGCCGCATTAAGCGCCAACAGATTGGTCTGATCGGCGATTTCCTTGATAATATGAGTAACCTGACCGATCTCCCTGGTGCAGGCAACTAGTCCGGCTACCGTCTTTCCTGTTCTGTCGGCCAACAGTTTAATCTGATCCATCGTCCCGGTCGTTTGTTCAATCACCGACTGACCTTCCAGTGCCGCAGCGGCGCAAACCTCAGTCGAACGGGCAACCTCCTGAATACTTTCTGTGACCGTCCGGGTCACACCGACCAACTCATGCAGCAAAACCTCGGTAGTTTCGGTATCGCGACTCTGTTGTTCCATCTGTCCGGCAATATGTACAATCGATTCTGCCACATGACTGCTGGCCGACTTAGCCTGTCCGGCAGCCTGTCCCACCTGTCCGGAGGATTCCAGTACCAATACGGCCGTTTCCTTTACCGACAGAACAATTTGCCGCAAATTAGCCGTCATTTGATTGAAACCGCCTGCCACACGTCCTAGTTCATCATTATTCCTATTGTCCAGCTGATGGGTCAAATCACCGCCAGCAACCCGTTCCACCGCCTGCTGCAATTTTTTAAGCGGCAGCAGTGTTTTGCGGATAGCAAAAAAACCAAGCAGTACAAAGACAAGGGTAATCGCCGCCGTTACAAAGATGCTATGCCGCACCGTTGTGTAGGCTTCTGTTAAGGCCAGCTCTTTGGGATAGGCGGCGATAGCCAGCCAGGGAGTATTGGCAATCGGCCGGTAAGAGATCAAATATTCCTGACCCCGGAAAACACCGATAGTATCGCCGGTTTCCTCGGTTACCGCCTTTTTATAAAAATCGTCGGGCAGCACCTTGCGTTCGGTGACTGCAGCCGTATCGCTCTGATAAAAGAGTGGTACTTGCTCATGATCAACAATGATGACGGCATAGCCCGGATTCTGGGCTAATACCTCTTCCACCATGGTATACAGAGTGTTCAGCGAAATATGCGCCCCCAGCACACCTTCCACCTGGTTGCCGCTGCCGTATACAGGTGTGGTTCCTACCAGTTGCAACTGCTGATTAGGTCCGGCCACAGGCTCCGAGATTTGCGTCAACCCCTGCAACGCTGTTTTAAAATAGCCGGCCTCTGCCAGCGACGGCATGGTCAGCGGCTGGGTCGACCATACCAGGCTGCCGTCAGGCCTAGCCACGAATAAAGGATCATTACCGCCATAATAGGCCTGAATCGTCTCCAGATACTGCCGGATAGCCTCAGGCTGCATCGTCCGTAGCGCTTGATAAGCCCCGGCTACCGTAATAAAATTCTTTTTACTTTGCAAATAACGGCCGATGTCACTGGCCACGCGTTCAGCTACTTTATTGTTTTTATCTACAGCAGCGCTTTGCAGACTGGACATGGTCTGCGCGGCAAAATACCAGCCGGTCAGCAGCATCGCCAAAGAGCAGATGACAACAATAAACCCTGTGGCCCGTGTCACCAGGGAAGACATTAACTGCCGTACCGCGTGCTCGCCCTTTTCGTACCGGCAGTTCGACAAACCTCTGCGGATGCTCTTCAAACCTATTTTGATTCGGTTCATCCCCGTGCCCCCTAATCCATGTATGTTCGTTTACATATTACCATTTTTTTCTTTGTCCACCTATAGCAATACATCATATTTAACAAAGACTTAACACAGTGTTAATCTTTCGCTCATCTTAACATAACAACAGGGGCAGGGACCCTTTTACGGTCCCTGCCCCTGTTGTTATAAAGCCAGGTTAATCCTTTTATTAATGCTTTCCGGCACTCAGCTTTTTCTGCAAAAGCTGCCCCGGAATAGTAAACATCAGATTAAAGGCCAGGATGGTGATAATCAGCAGCGCGCCAATACCGTTGGCAATCTCCATCCGGTCAGGCACCAGGCCGACCGCCATGACATACCACATATGCACCGCCAGTGTTTCACCAGCCGCTGTCACATCAAAATTAGGAATCTGACGGGCTACTGTCGTACCGGCGGTAAATATCAAAATGGCTGTCTCGCCGAGGGCTCGCCCTGCTGTCAGGGTAATGCCGGTGATGATTCCCGGCAGGGCATTGGGCAGTACCACCCGCCAGATGGTTTGCCACTTGGTGGCGCCCAGCGCCAGACTGGCTTCCCGGTAAGATACCGGCACGGTGCGGATCGACTCCTCCGTTACCCGCACCAGCACCGGCAGATTGAGCAGCATAAGGGTAAGCGAACCACCGATAATGCTGAAACCGACCCCCAGCATGTTCACAAAAATAATCATGCCGAACAGGCCCAGTACGATGGAGGGTACAGTCGCCAGGCTTTCGGTACTAAGACGGATTATATCGGTAAGACGGCTGTTTCCGGCGTATTCAGCCAGATAAACCCCGGCACCAATGGCAACCGGAATCGAAAAGAGCAGGGACAGCACCAAAATATAAAAGGAGTTGAAAAACTGCGCTCCTACACCGCCACCCACAGTAATATCGCTCGACCGGCCGGTAATAAAGTTCCAGGATAGGACGGGAACTCCCTGATACAAAATATACAGCAAAAAAACTGCCAGAATGCCCATGATCAGAAGACCGGCTCCCCACATCAGTGCCGTCGCCAAATGGTTGATCAAGTAAGACCTCTTAGCGTACGTTCCGTTCATCTCACCCCACCCTTTCTTTGGCAATCCGGCGAATAACCAGGATCATCCCCAGTGACAATAAAAGCAATACCAGAGCCATCAAAAACAGTGAATTGCCCCAGGCCGAACCAAACGGCGTATTACCCATTTCCACGACAATCTCACTGGGCAGTGTCGCCGTAGGCATAAACAAAGACTTGGCCAATTGCGGCGTATTGCCAATGATCATTTGTACCGCCATCGTCTCTCCGATAGCCCGGGCCATGGCTAAGATTACTGAGGTTAAAATACCCGGCAAGGCGGCCGGCACCAGCACCTTCCATAATGTCTGCCAACGGGTCGCGCCCAGGGCCAGGGACGCCTCCTCCAGCGTACGGGGCACCGCCCGCAGCGCATCCTCCGAGATGCTGATAATCGTCGGCAATATCATAACTGCCAGAATCACGGCCGCCGCCAACAGGCCAAAACCGGAACTGGCATGAAAGGTTTCCCGGATAAAGGGCACTAGGATGGTCAACCCCACAAAGCCGTAAACCACGGAAGGTATGGCCACATACAAATCAGTGGCGGGCCGCATGAAATTTCTCAGCCGCGCCGGAGCAATCTTGGCCATGAACATAGCTCCCGCCAAACCAAGCGGCGCACCAAGCACGACTGCCAGCAGTGTTACGAGCACCGACCCGGAAATGAAGCTAAAGGCACCATAACTGCCTTCGCTCGGGTCCCATTTGGTCGAAAAGAAAAACTCGCTGGGACTGACTTCCTTAAAGGTGAGCAGCCCCTGCTGCCCGATAAAGAGAATGATCGACAAAATAATAACCGCCATTAAGCCGGCACTGGCAATAAATAAGTACCGGACATATTTATCATAGAGAAGTTTCCATTTATGTTCCCTATCTTCTACTGTTACACAGTTCTCTGCCAACTCCATGACCTCACATCCTTATAGTTCTCATGAGTTCATTATAAAGCACCGGGTCAGGGCAATTTGTTAACGCTTTGTAAAGTTTCTGTTAAATAAAAAAGCAGGCCACGAAAAGCGTGGCCTGCCTTTAGAAGAAAGCGCTTATTTCTTCACTTTGGTGATGGGAATAAAGCCGTTTTTCTCTACATAGGTTTCCTGGAACTCTTTGCTCATAACATAGTCAATGAAGGCTTTCACCGCACCGGTGGCTTCTCCCTTGGTATACATATGCTCATAGGCAAAGATAGTGTATTGACCGCCGATAACCGCATCAGGACTGTACTTTACACCGTCTACGGCCAAGGCTTTGACCGTGTTGTCGGCATAAGCGGCGTCAACGTAGCCAATAGCACCGGGTGTGCTGGCAATTGCCGAACGAACCGCACCGTTGGAATCCTGAATAACGGCATTGTCAGTAAAGGCAGCGCCTTTCAGCACCAGATCACTGATAGTAGCGCGGGAACCGGAGGATTTAGCCCGGTGAATCAAGGTGATTTTTTCATCCTTGCCGCCCACATCTTTCCAATTGGTAACTTTACCGGTCAGAATATCGACATACTGCTGTTTTGTCAGATTATCCAGAGTGACATCCTGATTGGCAATAAATACGAACGGTGCTACTGCGACCTGATGATCAATCAGGCCTTTATCTTTATATTCAGCCGGCAAATCAACATCGGAATTGCCGATATTCACCGAACCTGCCGCAACCTGATTCATCCCGGTGAAGGAACCGCCGCCGGCGATATTGATCGTGACCTTGTCATGTTTTTTCTGGAACTCTTCCTGAGCTGGTTTGAGGAGCGGCAGCAACGCCGTCGAACCTGATGCTGTTACCGTACCTTCCACTTTAGCCTCAGCCGGCTGGCTTTTTCCTTCGGTGCCTGCCCCCGAGCTACCGCAGCCTGCAATCACACTCATACCTAGAACAAGACCCAACACAGCGGCCAAAGCCTTTGACTTCTGAACAAGTTTCATCAAATGAGACCTCCTATTTTTTTGGCTATGCTCTCATTGTAAAGCATGCCCAACTGGCCTGTGTTAAGCGAATGTTACGGTTTTGTTAACTTTCTTCCAGTGCCTCATCCGGTGAAACTGGAAGTGTAGCGTCGAGAATTCTTGCTGTCAGGCGAGACAGAGGAGGCGCATATCGCGGACATATGTAAGCCGATGACAACGAAGCCGGCAAACAAAAAGGCCGACAATACTTAGGCTTTTACCGAGGAGGCACTAGCCATGCACCAATCCGCCGCAACGGTCTTCCGACAAAGAAAAAACCGGCCAATGCCGGATTTGCGCGTTTACACCAACTCTTTAATTACTGAAAACAGAACAACTATTCAATGGCCGCAAGCTTCCGGTCCGACAAAGTAGCAGCTTTTCCAGATGACTTTGCAGCGTTTTTTTACGCCTCCGGCGGTTTCAGCCAATGCAGCCGTTGACTTAAACCGTCCGGCCTGGTTTTTTACCACGGCAATGGACAGGGAAATCAGCGGATATTTTTCTTCCACACCATGACGGTTTTTGGCAATGATATATCCCTTAATTTTATCCCGTTCGGTATAAAAATCCAAAATCCGGTTATCGAACAATTCAATGAGCGCCTGGCACAGAGCTTCCACATTCACCTGTTTTACCACGGCGATAAAATCATCGCCGCCAATATGCCCGACAAAACAATCCCGGTTGCCCCAAAGCAACACCTGCTGTTGAATCATCTGAGCCAGCATGGACAGTACCTTATCGCCGTTGTCAAACCCGTAGGTGTCGTTGTAGGCTTTAAAATTGTCCAGATCAAAATAGAGCACGGCAAAGTCCGTGCGCCGCTCCAGTTCCTGCCGCAGTTTTTCTTCAATCAGAATATTGCCCGGCAGCCCGCTGAGCGGGTTGCAATGCTTAGCCCGGTTGACCTCCAGCTGAGTGGTTTTTTCCAGCAGGCATTTTACTGTAGTAATGCCATAATACAGCCCATTGCGCGTTACGATAATATAGTCATATAAATTCTTCTCCGGACGGGACACGGCAAACTTGGATACCTGGTCCAGGGGCATATAATAATCGACAATCAACGGATTGCGGTCCATGAGCAGGCTTACCTGCCGCTTGGTGTATACGGCTACTCCGTACTGGGTGCCCAATCGGCCAAAGAGGGTATTGCGCATCAAAAGGCCGACCGGATAGCCATCCTGGACAATGGTAATCCCCATTAAGTTAGGATTACAGTCAAAATGCTCGATGGCCTGAGAGCCGATTATGCTGACTTCAAAGGACGGGTCACGGCGAGCAATATCGCCAATCGGTATAGTCAGCGGCGTATGAAAGAGTTCCTGCTGCTTTTGCTCCTGTTTAGCTATGACATGCTGCCTGATGGCCGGCAAAATATCCATAAACTCTGCCTCTGGCCGTCCCAGAAAGAAACCCTGTCCATAGGGAATGCCAAGGGAAATCAACGTGTTGAGTTCATCAACAGTTTCAATGCCTTCGGCAATAATTTTCATATTCGTCAATACGGCAAAATCCTGAAAGGCCCGCATTAATGCCTGTTTTAGCGAGTCCTTATCAATATCACGCACCAGATCCATGTCGATTTTCACAAACTGCGGTCTGGTTTCAGCCAGCATTTTCAGGCCCGAATAGCCGGACCCGGTATCATCAATCGCAATTTTATAGCCCTGACTGGTATAATTGTCCAGCACCCGCCGGAAACTTTTATAATCATTGATCGAAGTTTTCTCGGTAATTTCAAAAATAATCTTGGTCGCGTCAATCTGATAGCTGTCCAGAATTTCCTTGGTGACACCTTTTTCAAAACGGGCGTCGTTGATGATCTTCGGGTCCACATTAATAAACAGCATCTGCATATCAGGCAGATGCTTTGCCTTTTCCAGCGCCTTTGTCCGGCATAAAAAATCTAAATCCCAAACCTTGCCACTCTGCTCGGCGGCTAAAAACAGCAAAGCAGGACTCTCCAACGGAGAGTTCTGCGGTCCCCGGCTCAAGGCTTCATAGCCGGCAACCGTCCCGTCGTCTAACGATACAATCGGCTGAAAAACCGGCCGGATTTGTTGGTTGGCAAGAACCTGCTCAAACTCCTGTAGCATATCTGACGTGATCATCGTATCATTCATTGCACCATCTGCGGCACGGTTAGCCGGGTTTTTTGAGGCTTCCCACTTGAGTGCCAGCACATTGGTTCCTCCGATAACATTTTTTATTCTATTAAGCAACCGTTTCTTAGGAAACCGCTGATTTAATGAGCCTGCCGGCCTGGCGAGAGATTTTTCCGACTGGCAAGGAAGCAAAAGCGCAGGAATAGCGGCCCCTATTTCAAGGTTTTGCTGACGTAGCCAGACGGAAAAAGATCCGCCAGGCTGCGTGGCATGAATAAGTCGGTGGTTCCCTTAGCGGTTACCCGCCGTTCAAACTCTGCTGCGGCAGCCCAACCTGTTCGGAAAACCGCTGCAGTAAGCCGGCGGTAGTACGTTGGGCCAGCGGTAACAATACCAGTGTTGCCGAGCGAAAATCCGTAATACTTGCCGTTTCATTTACCCACTCGAGCAAATCGGCGGCAATCAGCGCGTTATGTAAGGCAAGTCGGCAGGGATGCTCACTGTCATACACACCCTGTCCTTCGACGGCAAATTCGTGATGATGCTGTTCGGCCCAGCGTTCATACTCGCGGTGACCGCAAAACAGTTTGGCTCTGGCATGGTGCGGCACGCACACATCCTGCAGCAGGTGCGCCGCTGCGCCCAAAAAGAAGACGGCTTTGGCGATATCACCACACTCAAAATGCTGTACTCCCCGGTTATAATAACCCTGCAGTTCGGCCAGGGCATTGCTAAAGTGCCACAGTCCCCTGCCACTGACCGGATCAAAGTAATGGCCGGCGTTTTTCCAGCCACCATCCGCCCAGTAGACGCCAGCGTTCAATTCAGCCAAATAACTTTCAAAAAACACCGCGCTCCCCATGAGTCCGTCTTTTTTTAAAGTAGCAACAGCCTGCCTGTTGCAGAATTCATGGGTAATACCCGGACGGTCAAGCAGACCCTGCAACGGACTGGCTATCGCCAGCATCAGCGTTGTACCGGTATATTTCACAGAAGGAGATTGGCTCCCTTGCACACAGCATCACTCCTCGCCCACCGATTTAGAAACCAGATACGATTCCCCGTTTATCGAAGCGGTGACTGATAATAGCGGCAATCGCTTCTGCCGCCCTTGGTTGCCCAAGCTTTTCTGCATTATCCTGCACAAAAGCCGCGATATTGCCGTTCACAATCATGCCAGTTAAAAGTCGCTTTAATTCAGCGTCATTCTTTACCCAGAACGCCGCCCCCTTGGCATCCAGATAGGCTGCGTTTTCCTTCTCCTGCCCCGGAATGGGAGCATACAGCAGCATCGGCAGTTTCATGCTCAACGCCTCACTGATCGTCAGGGCGCCCGGTTTGGTAATCAGTACATCGGCTGCCGCCATCAGTTCCGGCACCTGACTGGTATAGCCCAGCAGCTTGACCGGATGACCGGAAGCCGCCGTAACCGCTTGTAGCTTTTTATACAATTTCCGATTCTTGCCGACCACCACCACCAGTTGCAGCGGCAGGGAAATTTCATTCAGCACATAAATTGCCTGGCTCACGCCACCCAATCCCAAGCCACCGCCCATGAGCAGCACGGTGTAGCGATCGGTCGCCAACCCCAGCCGGCGGCCGGCCGCCGTCCGGTCCACAGCCTGGGAGAAGCGTGAATCAATGGGAATACCGGTTACATTCACCTTGGCAGCAGCCACCCCCTGTGCCAGCAAAGCCTCCCGCAATTCCGGCACGGCAACGAAGTAACAATCCACTTCCGGATATACCCACAGGCGGTGTACGGCAAAATCAGTGATCACGCCTACCAGCGGAATATGAATTTTTCCCTTCCGTTTCAAGTAGGCCGCCGCACCACAGGAAAATGGATGGGTCGCAATCAGCCAGTCCGGCTGATAGGTTTCAATAATTTCCAGCATACTTTCCTGTAAAACCCGGGCCATTAGGGTTCCCATCCCCGTTCCCTGCCGGCCGTTTTGGGTCCATCGGTATAAAACATCATATATATTAGGTGACAAACGGAGCATTCTCAGATAGGTTTCCTTCATAAAGCCACTCAGATAAGACCTTTCGCCATCCATAAAATCGACTACCGTAATCTGTGCCAGCGGATATCTGCTTTGCAGTGCGCCGGCAAGCGCATTCGCCGCCCGGTCATGGCCCGAACCAATAGAAGCCGACAGAATCAAGATGTTTTTGATTTGTCTCGACATATTGTCCCGCCTCCCCAAACATCGCATTCTATGATTACAATGATAGCATATCACAGGCAAATTGTACTACTTGTTAAGCTCATATTAACTCTTGTTAATTTTTTGTTAAATAAAACAGCCGCCGCCGGCATAGCCGGCGATAGGCATTGCACGGTCTTAATCAAAGGCTGTATAATGAAGGCACCATATTTCCGGGAGGTGTCAGCTATGTTCCGCTGGGGAATCCGCTCCAGACTGCTTGTTTCTTTTTTATTGCTGGGGATTATTACCCTGTCTTTACTGGGAGGCTATATTCTCTGGTACTTTTATCAACACAACCTGGAGAGCCTGACCAGCAACTTATTGACCCACGCCCAGGTTACCGAGCAGTTCCTGCTCCATTCCATGCACACCCCGGAGGGTAAAGCCTCCCTTGATCCGGAGGTCAAGGAGCTGGCTGCCAAAAATAATCTGCGGATTACGATAGTCGATACGGCCGGAACAGTGCTGGCCGACTCGTGGGAAAATCCGGAAATGTTAGAAAATCATCTGTCCCGGCCGGAAATCAGCGACGCCATCCGTCAGGGTACCGGCACTAGCATCCGTTACAGTACTACCTTACACCAGAACCTGCTCTATGCGGCCATTCCTATCCGGCAGCAGGGAGAACTATTAGGCGTAGTCCGTGTCGCCAGTACACTGGCCTACGTGGAGGCCGGGTTCGGTCAAATCCGCTCCGCCGTGCTAGCCGCCCTCTTCCTGGTCGCGCTGCTGACCATCCTGCTCAGTCTGCGGCTGGCCAAGCACTATACAGCGCCACTGGAGGACATCACCGCCGCCGCACTCGCCATTGCCAACGGGGACCTCAAACGCCGTGTCCACACCCACACCGGTGACGAGCTTGACTTTCTGTCTCAAGCGTTAAATAATCTGGCATCCAATCTGGATGACAAAATTCATGAAGCCCAGGCAGAGACGCAAAAGCTGTCGCTAATTTTACAGCATATGGACAATGCCGTTATCCTGCTCGATCGCTACGGCCGGGTTACGGCCATCAATAAAATGGCCAAAGACACCTTTTCCATTGACGATGCCATGATGGGCCAGCATAATCTGCAGGTCATCGGCAACAGCCTGCTTAATCAGGCTATTCAGGAAACCCTCCAGTCTTCCGTAAACAAATCGATTGATTTAAAAACCAATATCGGCGGCAACAAACGGGTATTCCGGGTTTTTGTCGCCCCCATCATCGACCCCGAGCAAGAAACTACGGGAATTCTTACCGTGTTCCACGATATAACCGTGCTGCAGGAAATCCACGAACGCCAGGCCGAGTTTGTGGCCAATGCCTCGCACGAATTGGCCACCCCGCTGACCGCCATTAAAGGCTTTGCCGAAACGCTGCTGGACGGCGCCCTCCAGGACCCTGAACTGAGCAGCCGCTTTGTCAACATCATCCACAACCAGGCTGAACGCATGCACCGGCTGGTAAAGGATTTGTTGCAACTGGCCAAGCTTAATTCCCAGGAATACCGCCAGCAAATCAGTCTGGAACCGGTCAAACTGCAGCCACTGCTAGAGACGGTAGTTCAGGAACTGCTGCCGAATATCGAACGAAAAGAGCAGCATCTGTCGCTGGAAGTGACAGAAAACCTGACGATTCCCGCCCACCCTGACTGGTTAAAACAGGCATTAGTCAATTTACTGGACAACAGCAACAAATACACACCCAATGAAGGCAAAATTATCATTACCGCCTGGCAGGAAGCGACGCAGGCCTGCATCAGAATCCAAGATACCGGTCTGGGCATTCCGTCCCAGGATCTGCCGCTGATCTTCGAGCGTTTTTACCGCGTGGAACGGGCCCGAACCCGCAGCACCGGCGGCACCGGTCTGGGCCTGGCCATTGTCAAATTCATTACCGAAATGCATGGCGGCCAAATTAACGTAACCAGCGAACTCAATCGCGGCACGGCCTTCACCTTACGGCTGCCGCTCGGCCCGGCACCGGAAAAACCATCAGAATAGTAGTTCCCTTTACTATCAAACGCGGGGCGATCACATCGTTTCGCGTTTGGTTTTACCTGATTTTAAAGAAACCATAACTCATAGCCCGCCGGCTTCGCATATACTGTATATAGGCAGGTCAATATTCTCAGGAAAGAGGGATTGTATTGAATAAGTATTATGTACTGGATACGAACGTACTGCTTCACTCTCCTCAGTCACTATTTGCTTTCAATGAACATACCGTCATTATTCCTGAAGTTGTTCTCGAAGAATTAGACCGCTTTAAAAGTGAATCCAGCGACCGCGGCGCCAACAGCCGCGAGGTCAGCCGGATTCTTGACCGGTTTCGCACACAAGGCAACCTGCTGGCCGGCGTTCCTTTGTCCGAGCAGGGCGGGAGCTTACGCATCGAAACCAACCATCTGGACACCACACTGCCACCCCATTGGGATCGCAGCAAAGGCGATAACCGTATTCTCCAGGTTTGCAAGGGCTTTATGGAACAGGGCCACCCCACCATCCTGGTAAGCCGTGATACCAACATGCGAGTCAAAGCGACCATTCTAAAGATACAGGCAGAAGATTACCTGAACGATAAAGTTGCCAGTATTGAAAAACAGTATACCGGCCGTCTGGTCGTATACACCTCCTCCGAAATCATCAATGTCTTTCATGACGACGATAGTCATACCATTTCCCCCGAAGCTCTGTTCGTTTATGATGAACCCAGCCACACAGTAATTCCGGCGACACTGGAAACCAACCAGTTTCTTCTGATCAAGTCCACCGACAACGAGCGGCATACCGCGTTGGGACGGTTTGACGGCAAACAGGTCGTCCATCTGCGTTACGCCAACCGCAACCCCTTTGGCGTGATTCCCCGCAACATCGGCCAGATCTTTATGCAAGAGTGCCTGATGATGAGCGCCGCCGAAGCTCCGCTGGTCATTATCAAAGGGCCGGCCGGAACGGCCAAGACCTTCTACGCCCTGGCGGTGGGCCTCTATAAACAGCTCGAATGCCGCCCCCGGGATTACCACCACCTCTTAATCTGCCGCCCCAATATTCCGATGGATGAGGACATCGGGTTTCTGCCCGGTTCGGAAAAAGAAAAAATTGATCCCTATATGCGGGCTGTACGGGATAATCTCTTTTTACTGCTGGCCGGCCACAATATGACGGAGGCCAAGGAAATCGCCCAGGCTGAAGATACCGTGCAAATGCTGTTCGACAAACGGACCATTCAAACCGAAGCACTGGCTTATCAACGGGGCCGTTCGCTGCAAAAATACTGGATGATCCTGGACGAAATGCAAAACTCCACGCCCCGCCAGGCCAAAGGGGTGATCACCCGTCCCGGTTTGGGCACAAAAATCATCCTGCTGGGCGACCCGGAACAAATTGACCATCCCTTCCTCGACAGCCGTTCCAACGGCCTGTCCTATGCCAGCGAAAAAATGCGCGGCTCCAAGCTGTGCTTCCAGGTGACGCTGCAGCACGACGAATGCGAGCGGTCACCGCTGGCTGCCGAAGCGGCCCTGCGCCTGTAAAAACCGTAAAAGGCTGCTGTGTCAGGAAACTCTCCTGTCACAGCAGCCTTTCTCACACCCGTTGGCGCTCAGGACTATTCCTGCAGCGCCTTTTTCAGGTTAACCAGATTCTCCCGCATAACGGTCAAATAGTTTTTCCCTTGCTTCAATTCGTCTTCACCGAGGCTCTCCACCGGATTGAGCACCAACAGGCCGGCACCGGTTTCTTTCGAAATGGTCTGGGCCAGCTTGGGGCTGACAATGGTTTCGAAGAATATGTATTTTACATTATGTTCGCGGCAGAACTGCACCACATTGGCCATTTTCTCCGGTGTCGGTTCACTGTCCGGCGAAAGTCCCATGATGGCAACCTGCTGCAGATTGTACCGTTTAGCCAGATAGCCAAAGGCGGCATGACTTGTAACAATATCCCGGCTGGACACGTTGGCCAGCGTCGTCCGGTATTCCTGATCCAATGCTTGTAATTCGGCTTTGAACTTTTCACCGTTCTGTTCATAATATGCCTTATTCTGAGGATCAGCCTCACTCAGGGCCTGCACAATCGTATCCACTTCCTGCTGGGCCGCAACAGGGTCCAGCCATACGTGAACATCCATGTGTTCATGGTGGGTATCCTTAGCCGCATGCTCCGCTTCCTGCCCGTCAGCTTCCTCCTCTTCAGCAGGTCCTTCCATCAACGGAATACCCCGGCTGACCTCCACGGCTTTCGCATCACCCAGCACATCGGGTTTTAGCAGCTTATCCACCGGTTCCAGTCCGGCACTCTGGTATAAAAAGAGTTTGGCGGTTTTTATCCTGGCCAGGTCTTTAGGACTTGGCTCCCAGTCGTGAGGTTCGGCACCGGGTGGAATGAGCATGCTGACCTCTGCCTTATCACCGGCTACCTGCTTGGCAAACTCATATACCGGATACATGGTGGTCACCACCTTCAGGCCGGAACCTGCCGTGGCGGTACTGTCGGCCTGTTTGCCGCAGCCTGAGAGAAAAAGCGCTCCGGCCGCCACAACTGCCACAATCATCCACAATAAGCGAACTGACTTCATAACATCCTCCTTGATCGTATCTTTGGTTAATAAGAATATTCTTATTAAAGTATAGAGTAAAAAAAATCCTTCGTCAAGCTACATGAGAATTTTTTTCGTTAGCTGACAAGCAACCCCCCGGCCTCAGCCGGGGGGTTGCAAGAAGGTTAATGATATATCCGAAAAAAAGTGTCCTTAATCCAGCAGTTCATCCTTTACATATTTTGCAGCCGAGTAAAGCAGAACTCCTGCCGCCACCATTTTCACAATGGCGGGCATATCCATATCGGAATGCCGGCGTCTGGAACAATGACGTTGTTTTATCATTCTTTCAAACATAACACCACCTCCTCAGCTACTATTGTAACCAATCTTGAATGCTGGCAGACAAGAAAAAAATGTGAATTTATCCGATGGTTAAGCCTCAGAGGGTGCCAAAACACCCGCTGAAGCAAGTCCCCGTCTACTTTTTGCGAAGCCGTTCGCCGGTAGCCAGATAAATCGTCCACTCGGCAATGTTAGTGGCATGATCGGCAATGCGCTCCAGGTATCTGGCCACAAATAGAATTTGCGTGGCCTGGCTGATGGTAGCCGGCTTTTCCATCATGTAAGTCAACAGTTCGCGGACAACCTGATGATAGAGTGAGTCCACTGCATCGTCGGCCTGGCACACTTCTTCCGACTGCGCTACATTCAATGTCGTATAGGCCTCCAGCGAATCCTGCAGCATCTTTTGGGCCAGTTTGGCCATGCGGGGTATATCCATCAATGGCTTAATCAAAGGCTCATCGGCAATTTTCAAAGTGATTTTGGCAATATCATACGCATGGTCTCCCATGCGCTCCAAATCGGTAGTAATCTTCAGCCCGGTACCGATGATGCGAAGATCGCGCGCCAACGGCTGCTGCCGGGCGATTAAGACCATGCATTTGTCCTCAATATCAATTTCCAGCCCGTCGATGGCGTCATCCCCTTCCATGACCTTGCGGGCCAGGGCGCGGTCCTGGGTAGAAAGGGAGAGCACCGCTTCTTCAATCGCCCGGACCACCATATGGCCCATTTGCAGAATCTCCTGTCGCAGCGCCTCCAATTCCTGATTATAACCTTGTCTGGTACTTGGCATGCTTTTCCCTCCTCCAAAGCGTTCTCATTAACCGAACCGCCCGGTAATGTAATCCTCGGTCCGTTTATCCTGCGGCTTGGTAAAAATAGCATCGGTCTTGCCATGTTCCACCAGTTCGCCGTTTAAGAAAAAGGCGGTCTGATCCGATACCCGGGCCGCCTGCTGCATATTATGCGTTACCATGATGATGGTATACCTGTTTTTCAGCTCGGTAACCAACTCTTCAATCTTCATCGTCGATATGGGGTCAAGAGCCGAACAAGGTTCATCCATCAGCAGCACTTCCGGTTCTACGGCCAGCAGCCGGGCGATACAGAGACGCTGCTGCTGACCGCCTGACATGCCCATGGCTGACTGATGCAGCCGGTCCTTGACCTCTTCCCACAACGCCGCGCCTGTGAGGCTTCGTTCCACAATATCGGCCAGCGTCGCTTTATTGGTGATGCCATGAATCCGCGGCCCGTAAGCGACATTATCAAAAATCGACATGGGAAATGGATTAGGTCGTTGAAATACCATCCCCACCCGTTTGCGCAGCATAACCACGTCGGTTCCCGGCTGCAGCACATTCACGCCGTCCAATAAAATCTCGCCTTCAATCCGGACATTCTCCACCAGATCATTCATCCGGTTGATTGTCTTAATAAAGGTGGATTTACCGCACCCCGACGGTCCGATCAGGGCCAGCACACTGTTTTTTACCACACCGAGGGAAATCTTCTTTAACGCCAGCATATCCCCGTAATATAACTTCAACTTATTCGCCTGTATTTTATAGTCCATCTTGGCTATACCCTCCTGCTAGCGGACCGTCTACGCAGATGGTCCACCAGGTGTTTTGAGCGGTGTTGCCGCCTATATTGTGCACTATACCATAAATACAGGGGCCTGATTGTTAAGTTTTGATTAAAATTAAAAAAGCGCGAACCGTCCGGATGTAATCCTCAGGTTCGCGCTGATGCTACAAATACCAGGTACCACTGATTAATTCACGCTGCGCGTCCTGACGGATCTTTTTCCGCCTGGCTGCGTCAGCAAAACCTTGAAATAGGGGCCACTATTCCCGCGGTTTTACTTCCTTGCCTGACGGAAAAATCTCTCGCCAGGCCGACAGGTTAATTTTAATCAGCGGTTACCTAGATCTCCCGAAAACGGTAGCCGACGCCGCGCACCGTTTCAATCGCCTCGGCAACTTCGCTGTCTTCCGCCAGCTTGGCCCGCAGGTGCCGGACATGAACATCGACCGTCCGGGTATCGCCAAAGTACTCATAGCCCCATACTTTTTCGAGAAGTTGTTCTCTGGTATACACTTTCCCGATGTTTGTAACAAATAATTTCAAAAGTTCATATTCCTTCGGGGTA
Organism: Propionispora vibrioides; assembly: GCF_900110485.1. NCBI lineage: Bacteria > Bacillati > Bacillota > Negativicutes > Selenomonadales > Sporomusaceae > Propionispora > Propionispora vibrioides. The sequence continues at coordinate 49,362 of NZ_FODY01000007.1, forward strand.
AGCTCCAGTTTCGTCTTGTTGAGAAACACTTCATAACGGCTGAAGTGAAACCGCAGACGGCTAACGGTAAGCTCACCCGTGCCGGCCGGCTCCTTCTGACTGCGCCGCAGCACGGCCTTTACCCGGGCCACCAGTTCACGGGGACTGAATGGCTTGGTCATATAATCATCAGCCCCCAGCTCAAGACCGATGATTTTATCAATCTCTTCCGTCTTGGCTGTCAGCATAATAATCGGAATACCAGCCGTAGCCTGTTGGTTTTTTAGGCTTCGGCACACCTCCAGACCATCCAGTTCGGGCAGCATCAAATCAAGCACGATCAAATCCGGCTTGTTCTGTCGGGCCGTCTGTAAAGCAACGGTTCCGTTATCCGCCTCTAAAACCGCGTACCCTTCCTTTTGCAAATTAAACTTTACCAGTTCTCGTATGGCTACTTCGTCATCGACTACAAGAATGTTGCCTGTCATGTCATCACTACTCCTTACTGACCGGCCAGTTATCAGAGGTGTCATGAATAATATGGCATTCATGGTGCTTTCATTTAAATAAAAACCAGGTTAGATAACCTGGTTTTTGAGACTGCCACTTATTTTAATTCACGGCATCCTTTAAGCCTTTGCCAGCCTTGAAGACCGGGTTTTTAGAAGCCGGAATAGTAATCTCGGCACCGGTTTGAGGATTGCGGCCCTTTCTTTCTTCGCGGGTTTTTACCTCGAAAGTACCAAACCCAATCACCTGTACTTTATCATTCTGGGCCAAAGCTTCTTCAATAGTAGTAAACAGGGCGTTGATGGCCTTCTCTGCATCCTTCTTGGTTAAATCGGATTTTTCAGCAACGCTGGCTACTAATTCAGTTTTATTCACAAATCCATCCTCCTCACGAAAATCGTTACGAATAGCATTATTCGCTGTTCATATTTTTATTCCTGTCTAATAGTAAAAAATTTACCTAAAATCAGTAATTTTTTTATTATTTTTTGGAAAATTCCCCGTTTTTCACCTCCGCTTTCTTCGCTTGCTCCCAAAATTCATCTAATTCAGCCAGTGTAAACTTGTCCCAACTGCGATTAGCAAGGGCTACCTGCCGTTCGACATAAGAAAACCGATTAACAAATTTATTGTTCGTCCGGGTCAAGGCAATTTCCGCATCAACGGTTAAAAAACGCGCCAGATTGACGACGGCAAACAGGACATCACCCAATTCCTCTTCCACAGCCGGGCTCTGCCCTTCCCGCACGGCTTCCTGCAGCTCAGCAAGCTCCTCCGATAATTTTTCCCAAACCGGAGCAATATTATCCCAGTCGAAACCAACTTTAGCTGCTTTTGCCTGCAATTTGGCCGCCCGCGCCAGGGCGGGGAAATGAATTGGAATACCGTCCAGCACCGACTTTTGTCCGGCGTGGCTTTTTTCCCGTTTTTTGATGGCTTCCCAGTTGACAACCACTTCCGCGGCGTCCCGTACCAAAATGTCGCCAAACACGTGAGGATGGCGACGGATCATCTTTTCCACCACCTGGTCAACTACATCCTGCATAGAAAAAGCACCGGTTTCTTCCGCCACTCGGGCGTGAAAGACAATCTGCAGCAAAAGATCGCCCAACTCTTCGCACAGCTTGTCCCGGTCACCCAGTTCGATGGCCTCCAGAACCTCATAAACTTCTTCCAGCAGGTATTTCCGCAAAGTGGCATGATCCTGTTCCCGGTCCCACACACAGCCTTCCGGTGAACGCAGTTTGGCCATGACTGCTACCAGCGGCTCTACGCTAAACCGCTGCTGCGTATCCGGCACGGCAGGTACGTACACGCTGGTCAAATGATCAATAAACGGCAGCCTGTCCAGTTCATACAGCGGTACCGTCACCAGCTTTTCATCCACCAGTCCCAGATTTTGCACGACGGTGATCAACACATCGTCGGGGTAAAAATCCATTAAGGACAACTTGGTTTCCGAAGCTACCTGGCGATTGTAAACCTGTGTCACTACCAGTGCCGTCCGCCGATCCGGCGCCACCTGCCCGATATCGGCCGCGTCCAGCACGGTAAGGCCGTCAATCGGATCGACCCCCAGTCGGGTGTACAGGACCTCCAGAAAGCTCATGCCCGGCAAGACCGTTACCGGGATGTTCCGCTCCTCGGCCATTTGCTGAATAAGCGTCACCGTTTTTTCAGCGACCAGAGGACTGCCCGGCACGGCGTAAACCACTGACTTTTCGGCAGCCTGCCACAGACAATCGGCCGCGATCGCCTCATAGACTTCAGCAAAACTGTCTTTTTCCTCATACAAGTAATCATAGCTGATAAACCGGATACCCCGTTTCTCCAGCTCGTTTACCGTCGGATGCTTGGCCGTGCGCAACAGCAAGGCTTCCGCTTGCGTAAGCCGTTCCAGCGTATCGAGTGTCAAAAGACCGAAAGAGCCTGGTCCCAGACCGATAATAGTAATATCCCCCATAATATGCCATTCTCCTTTATTTTTTCTTAAATAATTGCAAGTGTCTCAGCAGCTTTGCCAAAAAGGTCCCTGCCTTAGGAATTCCCGCCACATCCCGTTCCTCGACACCGCCCAGCAGCAGCAGGCTAGCGCCATACACCAGACTGCCTGCCGCAATCGCTGCCAGTGTCGCCATAGTATTATTCAGCCAGGCGGACATGGCCGCATCATATGTATATATTACCATAATACTCATCAGGATAGTGGCCATAATCGTTTTTGCCGTATTACCAAGCCTTGGACAAAAGCCGGTATACCGGTAGACAAAATACAGATTGAGCAGGGCGCCTACCGCAAAGTCCACATTGGTGGCCCAGGCAGCCCCCTGAATGCCCAGCGCCGGCAGCGCTGTCAGATACCAGCTCAAACCAATTTTTACGGCTGCCGCGATCAGCATATTGACCAGCGGTATGGCCGTGCGCCCCAACCCCTGCAGTACGCCGGTGCTGACCTGATGGATACCCAGAAAAACAACGCCCACCGACAAAACCCGCAGTGAAATTCCCGCCTCCGGCGCGCCATAGAGCATCGCCGAGATGGGTGTGGCCAACAGATACATCCCGGCAAAGCTGGGAATGGTAATCAGATTGGCAATTTTGATTGCCTTGGCTACCCGGTTTTGGATATGGCCGCTGTTTTTCAGCGTAAACGCCTCCGCCACCGAAGGCACCAGGCTGGCAGCCAACGAACCGGTCAGGATAGTCGGCAAATTGATCAGGGCCGTCGCCATACCGGTCAGATAGCCAAACAGTTCTGTCGCTTCCTGAATGGAAAATCCCGCCGCTTCCAGACGGGCCGGCACAATTAAAAGGTCAATGCTGGATACGACCGGCAGCATAATATTGGCCAACGATACGGGCAATGCCAATTTCACAATCCGCTTCATAATCCGCCAGCCCGAGTCCCGGCCGTTCACCGTTTCCCGTGGCTGCGGCAGATATGGCCGGCGATGCCAATAATAGTACATCAGCACAACCAGACCGGCCGCCGCTCCGGGAGCCGCCCCGAAGCTGGCGCCAGCCGCTGCATATTCAAGGCCCTGCGGCATCAGCACATAGGCCAGCCAAACCATGACCGCCACCCGCACCAGTTGCTCCACAATCTGCGACACCGCGGTCGGCGTCATCTGTTGCAAGCCCTGGAAGTATCCCCGGTAGCTGGACAGCACGGTTACAAAAAAAATAGCCGGCGCCAAGGCGGCAATGGCGTAATACGCCCGGGCGTCTCTGATCAACTGGTACTCGACAAGCCAGCCGGCCCCCCAATATAACAGCAGACTGGACAGCAGACCGGTAACCGCCAGCACACTCCAGGATATCCGAAATACCCGGTTGGCGCCGCCGATATCACGGACGGCGATTTTCTCGGCCACCATAATGGAAATGGCAATCGGAATACCCGCCGACGATAAGCTCAGCGCCAGCAAATAAATTGGATAAGCCATTTGATATAAACCAATGCCTTCACCGCCCAACAGCCGGGATAATAAAATACGGTTCACTGAACCGATCAGTTTCACGATGATCCCGGCAGCCGTGAGGATTAAGGCACCGCGCAGAAAATTATCTTTGCTCACACCATTCTCCCTCTCTGTTTCCACCTCCTTACTAATATATTGAACCTCTGCGGTAAAATATCCCTGCTAACGAAAAATTCCCGTCGCCGGCCCGAGGTTCATAGGAGGGAGACACCGGAACCCCTGGCAGTGATATAAAAAAGTAGCGAACAAAGGTCCGCTACCTGTTGATCACCTATTCAATTATTGCGACATCTGCTTAGCCAAAAAGCCTGCTGCAGTTTCGGCCAGCTTGGTTTCCATATCGGCCATCTGGACGCCCGCCTGTTTGGAACAGATCACCACCGCACCGATTGCATCACCTTCCACAATAATCGGGGCAATGACTTCCGCCGTAAACTTGCAGGTTTCCCCCTCATCGCAGACAGTAACACAATCCTTGCCATTCTTTTGTTCGCCGGGATTATTAATCAGCACGGTCTTACGTTCTTCCATGACCTTTTCAATGGCCGGTCCTAGCGGCTTATTGAGAAATTCTTTCTTTGATGCCCCTGCCACGGCTACGATATTGTCTCTGTCGGCAATCAAAATGATCTGTCCGATTGCTTCATACAAAGAGTCAGCGTACTCCTTCGCAAAATCCCCTAATTCTCCTACCGGAGAATACTTCTTTAAAATAACTTCTCCCTCACGGTCCACATATATCTCTAACGGATCACCTTCACGAATCCTTAATGTTCGTCTGATTTCTTTCGGGATTACTACTCTGCCAAGGTCATCAATTCTTCTCACAATACCAGTTGCTTTCACCAGTATCCCCCCTTTTCAAACAGTATTTGACATTTCAGTTCAGTGATAGTATATATCCTGCATAACACTTTTATTCATGACCTTCAAGCCGGTAAAAAACGGTCTGTCGACGAGATAACCGCCGGATTTTCAAGCAATTCGAGCTTTTTTAGCAACCAGGGGCACAGGGATTTATCAGATAATTTTGCTGTTTTTACCTGTATGCTGCCCGGCGGTCCGGGAAACATGGTAACCCGGCCAGGCAGGCTTTCTTTCAGCGCCAGAATTCGCTCAATCTCCACATTCGGCTTCTCGCTGAACGTCATATCAATATAATGGGGTTTCTGAATAATCGCCCGGATACCCAACTGACGGGCCTTATTTTTCATACGGGCAATGGTTAAGAGGTTCATGACGCATTCCGGCGGCTCACCAAAACGATCGATCAGCTCATCCAGCAATTCGTTCAAATGCTCGTCGCTGCGGCTGGCGGCAATCCGCTGATATATTTCTATTTTATGCATGGCATCGCCGATATAGTCACCGCTGATATAGGCTTCCACCTGAAATTCAAGCACAGGTTCCACCGGCACTTCCACTGTTTTGCCTGTTTTCAGTTCCTGAATCGCCTCATCCAGCATGTGGCAGTACATTTCAAAACCGACATTGACGATATGACCATGCTGCTGGGCGCCTAATATATTACCTGCCCCCCGGATTTCCAAATCCCGCATGGCGATCTTGAAGCCGGCGCCCAGTTCGGTAAACTCCTTAATGGCTTGCAGGCGCTTTTCCGCCACTTCGGTCAGCACCTTGTCCTGCCGGTAGGTAAAATAGGCAAACGCCATTTGGTGGGACCGTCCCACCCGGCCCCGCATCTGGTAAAGCTGAGAAAGGCCGAAATAATCGGCGTCATAAATAATGATGGTATTGGCATTGGGTACATCCAGCCCGTTCTCGATGATACTGGTGCAGACCAGTACATCGTCATGGCCCTCATAAAAATCAAGCATAACCTGCTCTAAAATTTCTTCCGGCATTTGTCCGTGAGCGCATTTAATCTTGGCATCAGGCAGCATATCGCTTAAATGCTTCGCCATTTTGTCGATGGTCTGCACCCGGTTATACACAAAGTACACCTGCCCGCCCCGTTTCAGTTCCCGTTTAATGGCCTCACGAATCATTTCGTCATGATATTCAACCACATAGCTCTGGACCGGGAACCGGTTTTCCGGCGGCGTTTCAATAATGCTCATGTCCCGCGCACCGACCAGCGACATATGTAAGGTACGGGGAATCGGCGTGGCGCTCAGTGTCAGCACATCAATCCCGGTACTCCATTTTTTCAGTTTTTCCTTTTGGGCCACACCGAAGCGCTGCTCCTCATCGACGACCAGCAGGCCGATATCCTTAAATACCAGATCGGAATTTAAGATCCGGTGTGTCCCGATCAAGATGTCAACCTGACCAGCTGCCAGCTTTCTCAACGTTTCCTTCTGTTCCTTGGCGCTGCGAAACCGGCTGATCACATCCACCGTCGGCCCAAAGCCGGATATGCGTGAGCTAAAGGTCTGGAAATGCTGCTGGGCCAGTACGGTAGTCGGTACCAGCACCGCCACCTGCTTGCCGCTCATGACTGCCTTAAAAGCCGCCCGGATGGCTACCTCGGTCTTGCCGAAACCAACGTCACCGCACAGCAGGCGATCCATGGGCCGCTGTTTTTCCATATCGGTTTTAATTTCCTTGATGGCCTCCAGCTGGTCGGGAGTTTCCTCAAAGGGAAAAGCGTCTTCAAACTCCTTCTGCCAGGGAGTATCCGGCTCAAAGGCAAAGCCCGGCAGCACTTGCCGCTCGGCATAGAGAGCCACCAGTTCCCTGGCAATATCGGCAACCGCCGCTTTGGCCCGGCTCTTGACCTTCAACCATTCGCTGCCGCCCATACGGTGCAAACGCGGGATTTCACCTTCGGCACCGATATACTTTTGCAGCAAATGAACCTGATCGGTGGGCACATACAGTTTGTCTTCCCCGGCATAGCGGATATGCAGATAATCTTTGTGAATACCGCCGACATCCAGCGTTTCTACCCCGACATATTTCCCAATACCGTGATTGACGTGTACTACATAGTCCCCGACATTAATATCACGGAAATAAGTAATTTTCTTTTCCTTGGCCACTCTGAGACGGGGCTTTTTCTTTTGCCGTCCGAAGATATCCAGTTCGGTAACGACCGCCAGCCGGGCCTGCGGCAATTCAAAGCCGGTGTGCAGCACGCCGGTGGCAATCAGCACCGTATCGACACTCTTGGCCGTCAACTCATCGCCAACAACCGATTTAATGCCAGCCTGCATCAAATTTTGCTGCATGGCGGCCGCCTTGTCCCGGGAGGACAGCAAAATAACCGGCAGGACCTTCCGTTCCAGCCAGCTTTTCAATTCGCTAAAAAACATATCCATTTGCTTATGAAATGGTGCAATCCCCTTGGCGGTAATGCCGGTAATCCTTGCCGGTTCAGTTTGCGGTGTTTTCTGCAGCATCAGCGACAGATAGACGACAGAATACGGCTTGGCCGCATTGGCCAGATCGGTCCAGCCAAAAACCTTTCGTTTGAGTTCGGGATTTTCTTTAACGACCTGGCTGACTTGTTCCCGGATGCGAGCCGGTTCATCGAACACCACGGTTCCGCCCGGCGGCAAATAGGAGAAAAACGTCGCCGGCTTACCTTCATAGGCCGGTTCCAGCAGCGGTAGAATATCCACCTGATCCAGATTGTCCACCGACCGTTGCGTCGCCGCGTCAAAGGCACGCAGCGAATCTACCTCATCACCAAACAACTCCAGCCGGACAGGCAGTGATTGGTTTACCGCAAAAATATCAATAATGCCGCCGCGGGCCGAAAACTGGCCCATGCTATCCACCTGATCAACCCGTTCATAACCTAACTGTACCAGTGAATTCAAGAGCTGCTCCCGATTGATCTCGTCATGAATGCTCAATGACAGCCGGCTGTTTAAAAACTCCTGGCGGGGTGGCGCCTTCTGGATAGCCGCCTGGGCCGTAGCCAGTACAATCATGATATCGCCCCGGGCTATGCGGCCCAATACGTTCATCCGGCGGGCAAACAATTCGGCGCTTTTAGCCGTCACGGTAAAGGTTACGATATCAATAACCGGCAGTTCCACTACCTCTACGGCAGGCAGCAGCGTCGCCAAATCCTCCCGGATTTGCTCCAGATTGTCATAGGTTCCCGTAACCACAACCAGCGAACGGGGCTTGGCTAAAAAAGCAGTCGCCAGCAGCAGGCTTTTTTGACTGCCCGTAACCCCGTATACCAGACTTTGTTCTTTTTCTGATGTAAATCCGGCAACAGCTTGCATCAGCGCCGGATCGTTCTGAACCATTTCTGTTAAAATCTTCATAAGCACCTCTCGTCCCACAGCAAAAAGAGGCTTTAGCCAGTGCTAAAGCCCTAGTAAGTATGTTGATCCCTCATCGGGATGAGCTCTACCCTTATTCTATATTGTACTCATTAATGCAAAAATCTATGACCTGTTCCCCGGTCACCCGCATCCTGAAAGCCCAGATACTCGATGCACTTATCGCAAAGCGATTGCACCTGCATGATGCCGGCAGCCGTATCGACTTTAATTATATCCTGGCGTTCTTTTGCCGTCAAGCAATCAAACCCAAACTTCGCATCATCCACTTCTTCGACTTCAATCTCATCGATTGGCTCACCGCAGCAATCGCAAGTATAGTAGATTCTCACGTTCTCGCGCCTCCACTGTCAGACTAAATTCCTACGAAACCCGCAGCCGCTTGACCGCCAAAAGGTTCCAAGCCAGGTGCAACACAATCGCACCGGTCAAAGCCAGCCCAATCTGCCCTGTTTCCCGTAAGGTTACAACGGTCGCGCCGCCAAACAGACTATGCCCGGCGACACTAAGCAAAGCCGCCTTACTCCGCCCCCTGCCGCCAGTCAGCCAATCATAGCCGGCCTCAATCACGCCAAACACGACATGGGTCAAAAAAATATCGGCTCCCAAATAAAAAGAGAGCAGTGTCTTGGCACTTTCTTCGATGACAGGACTGTAAGTAATCACCGTTTTTACTCCGATACGAGTTAGCAGCGCCTTATTGACAATAAAGCTCAGCGCCGCCATCAGCACAGCGATCAGATAAGCCATTTCCAGCCTCCAAAGAAAAGTGAGTGGTCCATTTACTGCGAACGGACCACTTCTCTCATTTACTCCTAGCATTTCCCATCTGGCTGCAATTTATACTTGCAGTGGCCCACCAACCTTAAAAGCAGAAACTGCTGACGGTCAAAATTGGGCGGACCACTAGTGTCTTGGCAAAGTTATGAATTAGAATTATACAGTATAGATTTTTCTGCAATGCAAGGCGTAGGAGGCGCGCATATCGGCCATATGTAAGCCGACGACAACGCAGCAGTGCGGAAAAAGATAGGCTGTATAAACTAAGATTTAACTTGGTCAAGACACTAGGGCAGCACTTGCAGCGGATTCAACGGTTGGTCATTGAGGCGGACCTCAAAATGCAAATGCGGCCCGGTGGACCAACCGGTATTGCCCATATAGGCAATCACTTCGCCAGCCTCCACATACTGCCCCGGCTGTACTACCGACTGGGATAAATGGCCATATAAAGTGGAATACCCTCTGCCATGCTCTAAAATGACGGTTTTCCCATAGCCGTCACACCAACCGCTGAACGTTACCTTGCCGGCCATGGCGCCCCGCACCGGTGTTCCCACATCGTTGGCAATATCAATACCGCTGTGCAGCCGGCCCCAGCGATACCCGAACGGCGAGGTTATTTCTCCTCTGGTCGGCCATAAAAAGCGGGAGGTTGTCCCTCTGGACACAGGAGAAGCCTGCCGCAAGGGCAGCCGGCCACCGGGAATAAACAGTTTTTCACCTTCTGCCAGTACGGCATTATCGTCCTTCTTGCCGTTAGCAACCACAATAGCCGGAATATCGGCCTGATACGCGCGGGCAATCTCCCATAACGTATCGCCTGACCGTACCGTGTGCAGTACGCCTTTACCCGGTAGAATGGTAAGCTCCTGGCCGATTTGCAGCGTATCGTCGGACAGATCGTTCGCCGCCAGCAAAGTGGCGATATCCAATTGATATTGCTCGGCAATACCGCTTAAGGTTTCTCCTGACTGCACTACATGCTTACGCAGGGGAGCCAGTCCGGCTACGACGGTTTGCGGCGGTTCCGACACGGCCGGCAGCTCCGGTTTCTCCTGATTCGCCTCAAAGGAATGCCCTGCCTCGTCCCGGTGGGGCAAGTTAAGCACACTTACACTGGCCAACACAATGATGGCTAGTACAACAAAAAACCGCTGCACTGCCGCTTTATGCTCAAGAAAGTTATTCATAGCGCCTAATCACTCCGGTTTACAGATATGAGTTGTCCCTGGTATATGATAAGCAGCGCACTCTTTATTTATGCATAATTGCGGAGTTTTAAAATGATCATTGGTTGCCAAGCCGACTGCTGCAGCCCGTTTGGGTATAAAGCACTGGTTTTCCCCTACCACTCAAATAAAAAAAAATCGTACCAAAAGCTGAAGCACTCCACCAAAGCAAACCAACTGTATCCAAAACCGAATTTACCGGAATCAAGAGTACCGTCCCCATTAACCAGCCTGGCTCAAACGAATGTACCCGAAACCGGACTTCTCAAATCAAAAGAACCGTCCCCTCCTGTAGGCAAACAAAAAAGAGAGGATATTCTCCTCTCTGGCTGTAGCATATATTATTGATTGTGTCGGGAACATTTGGAAGGAATTAGTTCAATAAGTTCTAATTGCTCGGCCTGCTGCAGGTCCTTATCGGTCGCGGCCGATATGGCCTGGCGGCCGCCGCAGTGCTGGCACTGAAGTTCGATGCAGTCAGGCAGCACGACCGCTTCAATATCGACGGAGCCGCAGAGGCAATAAATGTGTCCCTTCTCGGCAATGTCGTGGATTTTATTGAGTACGTCAAACAAGATTTGGGGATTTTCAATATTTTCGTCATAGCTGTCGTAGCTGTCAATATCATCGTCCGTCTTTTCCCGAAGCAGCCGCTCAAATTCCCGCTGATTTCCGGCGATCATCTGCTCAACAGCTTCCCGCTCGCCCATAAAGCCCAGTTCTACCGTCTCATTGGGGCAATAAATTTTCTGAACCTGCATCTTGTCTATATGTTTTCGCCAAAGCTGCTTGCTATCCAGGCAAATAATATGATTGACCTCACAAACCACGCAAGGGATTTTCAGGAGATACTGACCGTGACCCACGCCAGTAATGGTTGCCTGTACCTGGCCACAACTGCAAACCAGTTCCCGGGACTGAGCCTTTTTCACGGTGAAAGCTGAAACATCATGCACATGAATTTTCCCACACCGGGAACAATACAGCGCCAATGAATAGACTGTACGGATAACCATACCTGTCTCCCTCCTCTCTACAAGGAATCTTCGCCAAGGATCAGAGAATTCCTGCCTAGGATGTGTCGTCAAACTAACGGAATGATCGATGGCGAGAGATTTTTGCGCCAGACGAGTTAAAATCTTGCAGGAAAGCGGCCCTATTCCAAAAAATTTTAACAAAGTATGAAACAAGAAGCGCCGTCAGGGAGCGTTTCGGATAGTTTGCTGACTGCAACAACGAAGGCTTACGAAAAATAGACCCGTCAATATTCACGGGATAGGGTTGATAGGTACTGGTGCTTCGCCAACTTTGAAATTGTAAATTAAATTTGCGGGGAATTTTTCGTAAGGCAAGGCGAAGGAGGTGCTTCTATCGGGAATAGGTAAGCCGCCGACACGAAGCCTTAAGAAAAAAACCGTAAAGAAATTACAGTTTCAGAGTCGGTGGAGCACTAAATATATAAACAGACCGGATAAAGACCTCCGAGGCCCTATCCGGTCTGTCCAAAACCGTCTTGTCGAATGTCAGCCGATCATTAACCGTGAAGCTGCGCAGCCGGCAATGTTTTCCGCCACCATACGGCAAACCGCCATAATATCAAAAGGTTTGGTAATATAGGCGTAGGCTCCCATTTCCCTTGCCTGGTTTACCAATTCCAGCTCTCCGTAGGCAGTCATCATAATGACTCTATCTTCCTGACGCATGGTCTTCAACTCCTGGAGCGTCTCAATGCCATCCATGCCGGGCATCTTCATGTCCATCAGGATTACTGCCGGATTGACCTCCTTCGCTCGCTGCACACCTTCATAGCCGTTTCCCGCCGTAACGACCTCATATCCTTCGTCAGTCAATACTTCGGTTAAAAGCCGTCTGATTCCTGGCTGATCATCGATAACCAGTACTTTGGATTTAGCCGCAGTCGTTGCTGTCATTTTGTTCACCCTGCCTCTGTTTTTAATTTAACAAAACATTAACAAAACATTTCCTCATTACATGTTTATTCGCACTGCATGACAAATATCCTTCTATATTTTGGTAATTGTTGTATTTATTTTAAAAATTCGCCAGCAGGTTCCTCCGGTTTTAGCCGGCAGCCAAGTATCCAATCAGTGCTCTGCCAACCTTGAAACTGGAAGATGGTAATGAGTCAAAATTTTGTCAGCCAAGACGGAGGAAGAAGGCATACCGTCAGTATTCACTGGATTAAGGCTGATGAGGTACTAGTGTCTTGGCAAAGTTATGAATTAGAATTATACAGTATAGATTTTTCTGCAATGCAAGGCGGAGGAGGCGCGCATATCGGCCATATGTAAGCCGACGACAACGCAGCAGTGCGGAAAAAGAGGCTGTATAAACTAAGATTTAACTTGGTCAAGACACTAACGTCTGCCCAGCGATTGCCGCACACTGTGCAGCCAGCCTGACAGGTGAAATACGAGCGGATTGTGGTAAACCTTCAGCGTATAGGTGGCGCTCGTGTCGTCTACGGTGAAAACAATATCATTATAGGGCGTAGGCAAGCCCCAGGTATTCATAATGGGTTGGCCGTTTTTAAGAACGCTGATCCGGTAGGCGCTGTCCCGCAAATAGAGCGGATATTTCAGCGTAACCGTATGCCTATGAGCCGCGTCGCTGGGTAACGTTTTTCCCAACAGTTGGACAGCATATTCGCTGACTCCGAAGGAATCACTTAGCCGGGCGCCATAAACCGCCTGGAGGTTTGGGGTATAGTAGTCGATATAGGCGCGGACCAGTTCACTGGCCGTAGCAAACCGCAGAAGGCCCTTTTCGGCGTAGGTCTGAGCCAAATAAGCCAAATGTTCGTCCAATGCCTGGAATTGTCCTCCCTCCAGACTTCTCCAGTCCCCATTGCCCAGCATGAACATGGCGTGGGTAAAGCCGTCGATCAGGTGGATGCCCGGTTTGATCTGCCCGTCAGTCATAAAGGCCCTCATGCCTTGATCGGCTTTTTCGTTCATCACTGCCGCCGTATCGGTATCATAGGCAATCGACGGTTTGGGCGTAGGTCTGAACTCAACCAGCCCGATTTCTTTAAAGTCACCGGCCGGCCGGTTGATATCGTCGGCCTTGGTAAAATAAATTTCCTGGCCGTAAGCGCCTGACGTACTGCCGCCCAGGTTGCCGTCGGCGTCGCTGGAACCCCAAAGTCCCACTTTCCGGTAGGCGTTAGTGCTCATCTGTTCATCCGCATTGCCGTTGCCAATATCGAACGAACCGGCCCGGGTGGTAATGAGCTGTCCTTGCCCGGAATCGGCGCTAAGCTCTTCCATAATGCGCTGATAAGTATATAAAATACCGGCCCGGCTGCTGCCATCACTGAAATCGCCTTCGGTAACGACCGAATGAGCCCAGCCGTGATGCAGGTGATTGGCCCATAAACCATCCACCGCCGCATTATAGGATAATACATTGCCCGGCAGCTCGGGATCATAATCGCTATGCATGTGCAGGGCGTATTCATGACCGTGGCGGCTTTGTTCCGTCACCGACTGCCGGATAGCCAGAGTGGCTTGCTGCCACTTGCCGGTAGTCGACTGGCCGGCAGCCCATTCGGCGGCTTTAACCGCCGGCCAGGCTGTGTAATGGGTCCACTTGGCACCATGCTGTTCGGCAATGGCGTTCAGCCTTTCGGCTTTTTGCACCAACTGGACGGTAAATTCCTCCGGGTCCAGCCAGCCGTTTGCGTTGCCCCAGGCTTTGGCATAACCGGCCGAATCGATCGGCTCCAAATCCTCGGTCATAACATAATAGACTGTGCCCGGCCCGGGGTCACGGACAGCCAGCTTGGCCAGATCGAAAGTCCGGTCCTCCACCGCCAGCCGTACCGGCCAGGGTTTTGTGAAATTGACCGTATCGGGGCGCTGTGCCTTAATTGTCCAGGACAGGCCGCGCGTTTCGCCAGGCAGCAGTTCAGTAACCTCCTGTGCGGCCGCGCCGACCACCACATAGCCATAACCCTCGGGTTCCACACAGCGCACCGTCAGTTTGTCAATCGGCTGCCGGCTGTGGTTGGTCAACCGGGCCTCTACAGTCAGCGTATCGCCTAGCACCGCAGCATAGGCGGGCTGCACGGCGGACAGTTCCACGGCCTTCGCCGGCGCCAGACCGGCAGTCAGGCCCTTAATCAGCGCATGCTGCCCCTGGCCGACCTTGACGGTCAGCCGGTAACGGGCAGCCATAGCCGGTTTAAAGCCGGGAACGGCCGCGGTGAACAGTGCCTCCGGCTCGCGGGCCAGCGATTCCCAACGACCCTCATAATTATTCACATACCGCTTATCCTGCCATTGGCTGTTTTGCTGCTGCGGCGGCAACGCTCCGGTAAACACCGTTCCCAGCCGGGCAATTTCCCCGCCTGTGGCATCCAGAGCAGTTAATACCACCTGCCCCGTCCCCTGGGTGGATAAAAATTCTACGTCACCGCTGAAAAAGGCGGCTATATCGGCCGGCTCTTCCAGTTTGTATTCGATCGTCCCGGTGTTGCCGGCAGCCAGCTCCAGCCGTTGTTCCGGTGCCGTGCCAGCCGTCTGCAGTACCCGGGCGCTGTTCCCCTCCCCGGTTTCACTGATTCGCTCCGCCAGTTGCCACATCGCCGCCTGCTCCGGGGCGACAGGCGTCAGGGCGGTCTTACCGGCGGGAGCAGTTCCGTTCCCGCCACAGCCGGCAAAAAGCAGCGCTATGCACAGCGCTGCCAGTATATATCGTTTCATATCAACATCCATCCTTATTCGCCAGGGAACCGCCGATCTAGTGAGCCTGTCGGTATGACAGGGGATTTTTTCGTCTAACAAGAAAGAAAAACCTAGAGGACAGTTGGGCTATTGCAAAGTTTTTTTAACCCAGTTAGACGGAAAAAGCCCCATCAGGACGGCAGTGCGAATAAATCAATGGTTCCTAAGGTTACAGATTAGGCGGCCAGGGTATGACGGCACTGGCCAATAAGATCATAATAATGAACATACCCGCTACTCCTGCCAGCAGAGGTGTCAGGAGGATGAGCACTGCCTTGGCGCCGGAAACCTGATAAGTCCCCTTAATGGCGTAAACATCCAGCCACAGACTCCAGACAAGGATGACCAAAAAAGACCCTGTCACTAAAAAGGCACTGATACCCGGCGGCATCAGAGACGACAACACCCATAGCGGTACTAAGAGCACCCGGGGAAAATGGGCAAAACCCAGCGCGGCCAACAGGCCCAGCGCGGTGCCCCGGCCACCGAACAATTCGGCAATCAGGTGCCAGACAGCCGTTCCCAACAGCCAAAACAAAAGACTGCCAAACAGCTCCAGCACCAGCATGACCCCGGGCGCCTGCGGCAGGCCGCTGGCTTTGACACCGAAGTATACCGCCCACATGGGAATGATCACACTGATCAAAAAGATGACTAACGCCTGCCCGATCGGTCGCCGCTCCGCAATTTTTTGCAAGGCTGCACGGGGATGAAACAGCACATCGTATACTTGCTCAAATATCGTATCCATTATTCCACCTGCCATTTTTCCGGCAAGGCCATCGGCGCCACTACCGGCAAATCATTTTTCAATTGATGGAACAAAAGCTGCCTGAGATCCACGCTTTCACTGGCGCCCATCAGCATGGACCAAGGTGACATTTTGCCGTATTCCTTGATTTCCGGCTTGCCCTTGATACCGGCCAGTTGTGCCGTTCCCTCCAGGGCATCGTACATATTGCCCAGTTCATCCACCAGTCCCAGCTCCTTGGCCTGATTGCCCGTGTAAATGCGGCCGTCAGCCAGCTGTCTGACTTTGGCCGGATCCATTTTCCGTCCCTCAGCCACGATGGTGACAAACTGGTTATACATATCGTCCACCATGGTCTGCACAATAGCCCGCTCTTCCTCTGTCATCGGCCGGTCCGGGGACAGGATATCCTTATGGGGTCCGCTCTTGATTTTCTCCTCGCGGATCCCGATTTTCTTATATAATTCCTCCCAGTTGGCATACGGCATATAGACACCGATGCTGCCGGTCAGCGTCGCCGGATTGGCATAGATTTTGTCGGTGCAGGCCGCCAGCCAGTAGCCGCCTGAGGCCGCCATATCGCCCATGGAGGTTACAACGATTTTCCCGGCAGCCCGGACCTTTTTGATTTCCTCGCCCACTTCCTGCGAAGCCGGCGCACTGCCACCGGGACTGTTGATGCGCAGAAGAATGGCGCGGACCGAGCTGTCGTCACGGGCCTGATGCAACTGCTTGATCAGGTTGTCGGTACCGCCATAATCGGAAAGCAGCGACGCCTGACCGCGGCCTCCCATAATGACACCATCTACATAAATAACAGCAATTTTAGGTTTTTCCTGCCCCGCCGATTTGGTAAGCCTGGGGAATACAAACGCGGCGGCCAGCAGCGATACGGCCACAATGCCTACAATCACAAGAACTACCGTTTTTTTATACATGGTCTACCTCCTTTTGACTAGGGCGTGTTTGCAAACTAATGAAATGATTCATGGCGAGTGATTTTTGCGCCAGACGAACTGAAATTTTGCAGGAATAGTGGCCCCTATTTCAAAAAATTTTAGTGAAGTATGGCACAAAAATCGCCGTCAGGGAGCGTTTCAGTTAGTTTGCAAACACACCCTAGTATGTATACAAAAGAAACTGCCGGTACTCCGACAGTTTCCTATTCATTATTTATTCTGCAGCGCCGCCTTGACAAAATCCCTGAACAGCGGGTGCGGATTGGTCGGACGGGATTTAAATTCCGGATGGAATTGGGTCCCGACGAACCAGGGATGATCTTTGATTTCGACGATTTCCACCAGTCTGCCGTTCGGCAAGGTTCCGCCAATGATCATGCCCGCGCTGGTCAGTGTTTCACGATAGGCATTATTAAATTCCAGCCTATGGCGATGGCGCTCATAGACAATTTCATCCTGATAGGCCTGCTGCGTCAGCGTCCCTTCCATAACCTTACAGGGATACACGCCCAGCCGCATGGTGCCGCCCTTTTCCTGTATGTCGATCTGGTCGGCCATCAAGTCAATGACCGGATGAGGCGTATCGGGATTCATTTCGCGGCTGTGAGCGCCTTCCAGTCCACAGACATGGCGGGCAAACTCGATAACGGCACATTGCATGCCCAGACACAGCCCGAAATAAGGTACCCTGTTCTCCCGGGCATAGCGAATGGCCTGGATTTTGCCTTCCACCCCGCGATCACCAAAGCCGCCCGGTACCAAAATGCCGTCCACATCGGCAAATACCGCCTTCAGATCTACATGATCCTTCTCGATTTCCTCAGCGTTCACCCATTTGATGTTGATTTCGGTATCGTTGGCAATTCCGGCATGACGGAGCGATTCGGAGACGCTCATGTAGGCATCCCGCAGGGCCACATATTTGCCGACAATGGCAATCGTCACCGCATGGGAAGGATGCAGGATCTTGTTAACCATCTTTGACCAGTCGGCCATATCGGCCTCGTTGGCCTGAATGTCCAATTTTTCCAGAGCAATCCGGTCAAGGCCTTCTTCCTGCATCATCAGAGGCACCTGATAAATGGTAGCGGCGTTTTTATTCTGAATGACCGCCTCTAGATCAATATCACAGAAGAGCGCCAGTTTTTCCCGCATTTCCGGTGAAATCTCATGGTCACTGCGGCAAACAATAATATCCGGCTGAATTCCGATGCTGCGGAGTTCCTTCACGCTGTGCTGGGTCGGCTTGGTCTTCAGCTCGCCGGCCGCCATGATATAAGGTACTAGCGTTACATGAATATACAGGGCGCCGTGACGGCCCACTTCTTTTTTCACCTGACGGATAGCTTCCAAAAACGGCAGGCTCTCAATATCGCCGACGGTGCCACCGATTTCGGTAATCACCACATCGGCATTGTCTTCCTTGCCAACCCGGTAAATCCGTTCTTTAATTTCATTGGTAATATGGGGAATGACCTGAACCGTACTGCCCAGATAATCCCCTTTACGTTCCTTGTTGATAACCGACCAGTAGATCTTGCCGGCGGTCACATTGGAGCTTTTGCTTAAGTTTATATCGATAAACCGCTCATAATGTCCCAGGTCCAAATCGGTTTCGGCGCCGTCTTCCGTTACGAACACCTCGCCATGCTGATAAGGACTCATGGTACCGGGGTCAATGTTTATGTAAGGGTCAAACTTTTGGATAGTCACTTTCAGGCCGCGGCTTTTGAGCAGCCGGCCCAGCGACGCAGCGGTAATCCCTTTACCAAGTGAAGATACAACCCCCCCGGTAACAAAAATGTACTTCGTCATACAATTTCCTCCTAGCAATGCCTCTTGCAATATTCAGTATACCCTCGATGCCAAGCTTTTAACATGAATAAGAGCGTGTTAAAAAACACGCAATGCTGTCATTGGAGAACTTATTTCTTATCCATTTCACTAAAGCTGATTTTAATCACGCTGATAATTTTATACTTGCCTGGTGAGCAGTGTCAAGTCATTCCTTGTCGCTTTCGATAGATTGTTCGGCATATTCCTGCTGAATCCCTTCAAATAGTTTGGCCCGCCGGTTATTTACCGCCGGCGCCGTCTCGGTTTCCTCCGAGACAGCCGCACGGGAAACCGCCCGCGGCGACCATTCAGCGAGTCCCCACATACCTTTTCCCATATGCACAAACCGGCTATCCATATTAATCTGCGTATGGACCTCGGCGATGGCATGGGCTGATGCTTTGTTCACACCCGCCTTCGCCTCCAGCGATTTGGTAATAAGTTCTTTAAAATACATGGGTTGATGCTGCTGCTGCAGAATTTCATATACAATATCAATATCGGAATTGCGATTCGTCATAGTTATTCCCTCCGGCCTAAATCTCATGATGTTTCAAAAGGTTCAAGCTGGTCTCTTATACTATTATCCCGTTGAAAATGTGATAAAATTTGTGAGGATTTTTGTTCACTGCAAGGCGGAGAACGCCGGCGGGCTGATGCCCGTCAAGGACGACAACGCAGCGGTGGCAAAAAAGACCGCAAAGCTATCATGGTTTTGGTAGGATGATAGTATTACCCTTTTCCACCTCTTTTTTCGTGCTATAATTCACCAAAAAACAGTAAATTCCTCTTTTTTTACATTTTTTCCGGGGCGTCTACGCCTAAAATAGCCAACCCATGGCGAAGCGTATGCTGCACTGCCGTAACCAGCGCGATACGTGAGCGCTGCAGTTCCTGATCCACCCCGATGATGCGGCACTGATTATAAAAGGTATGAAACAGCCCGGCCAGTTCATGGACATAGCGGGCAACCCGGTGAACAGCCCGCTCCTTAGCGGCATTGGAAATTTCCTCCGGATAATCGCCCAGCTTCTTGATCAGATCAATTTCGGCGGCTTCCTCCAGCCGTTCCAACCGGCAGGCCGCCACATCGCCGACGGAAATGCCGGCCTCCTGAACCTGACGGAAAATGCTGCAAATCCGGGCGTGAGCGTATTGAATATAATAGACAGGATTTTCATTGGAACGGGATTTGGCCAAATCGAGGTCAAAATCGAGCTGGCTGTCGATGGAACGCATAATGAAGAAAAACCGCGCCGCATCCCGGCCGACTTCTTCCATCAATTCAGTCAGCGTAACCCCCTGACCGGTACGCTTGGACATCTTGACCAGCTCGCCGTTTTGATACAGGCTGACCATTTGGAGAATAAGCACTTCCAAACAGTCCGGATCATAACCCAAGGCGGCGATAGCGGCCCGTACCCGCGGTATGTAGCCGTGATGGTCGGCACCCCAGATATTGATAAGCTTGTCAAAGCCCCGCTCCAGCTTGTTACGGTGATAGGCGATATCAGCCGCCAGATAGGTGGGCACGCCGTTGTCCCGGATAACCACCCGGTCTTTGTCGTCGCCACTCGCCGTAGAACGCAGCCAGAGCGCACCGTCCTGTTCATACATATGCCCCTTTTCTTTAAAAATGCGGCATACCTCAGCAATGGACCGGGCTTCGTGCAGCGTCCGTTCACTGAACCAGACATCGAAGGTAACATTAAACGCGGCCAGGTCTTCCTTCAGGGCCGCCAGTTTCTCCGACAAGGCCAGTTCCTTAAATACGGTCAGCCGTTCCGCTTCGGTCATATTCAGGTAGCGGTCACCCTCGCGGTTAATAATCCGCTGCGCCGTGTCGATGATATCATGGCCGTGATAGCCGTCCTCGGGAAAGGCCGCCGTTTGTCCCAGCAGTTCCAGATAGCGGGCATTGACGGAAGCGGCCAAATTGTCAATCTGATTGCCGGCATCGTTAATATAAAACTCGCTTTGCACCTCATAACCGGCGGCCCGCAGCAGGTTGACCAGCGTACTGCCGACAGCAGCTCCCCGGCCATGGCCCACATGGAGCGGACCGGTCGGATTGGCGCTGACGAATTCCACCTGGACTTTTTGGCCCTGACCGGCCGTTGTATTACCATAGGCGCTACCCTGCCGCAAAATACCCTGCAGCATCTCATAAAGCCAGTCGGCTTTCAGATAAAAATTAATAAAGCCCGGACCGGCAATCTCCGCCCGTTCCAGCCAAGTCCCCCGTAAATGGGCCACAATGGCCTCCGCAATTTTCCGCGGATTGGCTTTGGCCACCCGGGCAGCCTGCATCGCAAAATTGGTCGCATAATCGCCAAATTCCTTCTGCGGCGGCACTTCCAGCACAACGGCCGGCAAATCCTCCATAGCAAGGGTAAGCAAACCTTCGCTTACGGCCTGGTGAACGGCCTCCCTGATGGCCTCCTGCAGTACAATTTTCATATCCATGTAAACCTAATCCTCCCGTAAGGTAATCGACAAAGTATTGGCGCTTTGCCAATCCCCTGCTATTTCCAGTTCATATTCAATGTAAATCGCCGGCAATTCCTGGGCGCCGGCAGTTCCCGAAATATGTAGAACGCCGGTGACGACCGCCATGTCCAGATTGCCGAACGGCGTGGTGTAAAGGCTCTGCGTCTTTTGCCCCGGACGAAACACCTGCTTTTGTTCCACCTTGCCCATACGAAGCAGCGTCACTTCATCAGGCCGTACCTTGATCACCGTAGTCGTTCCTTCCAGGCCGGAAAGCTCCGTCTCCCGGTACTTGATATAACCCACACCGTTTTTTCGCACATAATCCCCGGTGCCGACAAGCTCGATGCGGTTTTCCTCCCCCTGAGCGTCCCGCTGCAACCCCGTTACGGTTACGACCACCTGTTTTGTCCGTTCTGCCATAAGTTACCTCTTTTTGCAAATCTCCGCATTTTCCGAACCAAACCTACATCGGCTTACACATGAATCTATTATAGCGTAATCCATGGCAATTGCCAATTTTGTTATAAAAAAAATAACGGAATTCCGGTCCGCCAAATAGCGGCCTTCCGTCCGTCAAGGGTTCTCTGGTATTAATGCCACAAGGTCTCAATATGGGCGCCTACGTAATAATACTTAAGAATGTCGGCGGCCTTCCAGCCCTGCTGAACATAGGTATAGGCACCCCACTGGCACAGGCCAACGCCGTTGCCCCAACCGTTCCCCTGAAACACAAAATTTTTCCCGTCATACGCCATGTCCGTAATTAACGTCGATTTCAGACGGTCATATCCGACTTGTTTGCGAAAATCCGCTCCGTACATCTTAACATTGCCGGCCCCGATATATAGGATACGGCCGGAGGGACCCCGTTCCAGAATTTTAATATCCGCCGGATTGCCCTGATAGCCTAAAATCCTTGCTACCTCGGCAGCCGGAATTTTCACGGTCCATACCTGCTGCTCAGGCGGTGCGTTCCAGAAGCAATTGTCCCGGACAGGTTGAAAGTAAGGCGTCGGCACCGGAATTTCCACCGGGAAGCTTTCCTCCTTAGTTGCGGCAATTTGCCCGTTGCAGGCACTGTAGATGGCATATACCAGGCTGTCGCCGTACATCAGCACCTGGCCGCGAGTCAGGCGCACCGCTTCCCGCACGGTATCATTGACCCGCTCCCGGGAGTAAGCTTGCAGCTCTTCCTTGGCCGTACTGACATCGGCGTTATGCAGTTTTTTAATCGTCCCAGCCTCTATTGCGTTGACTGTCAGTGTGCGGGAAGTAATTGCCTGGACCATCAGGGCTTCCAGTGGCCAGCTAGGTTCCATCTCTTTGGCGATCACACCCTCCAGATAGGTTTCCAGCGGCATAGTTTCAATCGTTTGCTTATCGGCCATCCAAACCCGCACAACCGGCTCGCGCTGATATTTTTGTACATTAAAGTGATTTGCCCCCGGCACCAGGGTCACCGCCAGCGGGTCTCGCTGCAGCGGGGTAAATTCATGCTCCGTCGGCGCCGAAGGCTGCCGTTCCAGCGGCTTGGCAGCCGGCGGCCGCAAAAAAAGAGCGGTGGCCGCCGTGACAAGGACTACGGCCAGAAGGGCTGTGTAAAATGCTTGGTTGTTTCTCATGTTTCCACCTCACCACAAGTGCTGGACCAGCCTTGAACGCAGAAAATGCTGACGGTCAAAATGTTGCCATCCGGCTTGTCGTCAGTCGGCATACTAACGGTATGCCTCCTTCCTTCGTCTTGGCTGGCAAAATTTTGCCTCGCCATCCTCTTTCCGTTTCAAAGCTGGTCCAGCACTAGTATATCCGCTTCCCTCCGCTTCATGCGCTGCCAGGCAGGGCGGAAAAATCTTTGCAACCTTATCCTATTTTTTGTGACGCAAAATACTGGCTGGCACCTGTCATAGTTTTGTCATATTTCCATGATATTCTAAATACATCAACCGGCGGACGGCTTTTCCGCTGAGCTAAGCAGGGATACCGTCCCGCCGTTTCCATAGATTGCCGGCTTTGCCGGCAATAGATAAAGGAACCACTGATTGATTCGCTCTGCGTACCCTGACAGATCTTTTCCGCCAGGCCAACAGGCACATTTCATCAGCGATTCCTAAGACTAAGGAGGAGTTACTATGAAAAAGAAAATATTAACCATGCTTGCCGGAACTATGCTGGTAGCCGGCACGGCCATGGCAGCGCCGATTTCCGATATACAAGAAGGTCAGACCACCGTAGGGTATACCCATTACAATCTAAGCTCCAATACCCATGACGTCAAAGACGACAGCTTCTATCTGGAAAGCGCCGTATCGCAAAAGTTCATCTTAGGCATTGAAAACAACAGCGCCTTCCCATACAATGGCGTAAAAGCCACCGACGTATACGCCCAGTATAAGTTGGACCCCAATGTCCGCCTGATTGCCGGCAACCGCAGCTATGAAGACGGTCCGGACAAAATGTTCTACGGCGTTGGCGCCAACGTGGCCCTGGCTCCCAAGCTGGACGGCTACGTGTCGGTAACCAACAGCAGTATTGCCACCGAATGGCAGACAGGCGTCAACTACAAGCTCGACAAACAAACCTCTTTAACTCTGGGCTACAAATCCTATAAGGAAGACCACGCCTCCACTCTCGACGGAGTAGGCTTTGGCGCCAACTATACCTTCTAAAATTACCCAATGGGAAAAACTGCCGGCAACGGCAGTTTTTTTTGTCCCTTCCCTCATTTCCGCCCCAGCCAAATCAAGACAAATTTCGGGAAATTAATTGCAAAACCGCCAGAGACTGCCATGGTTGGAACAGGATTTTGCGGAACGATGCAGAATATTATGCTTTATTCTGGATTCAACTATCTTATCCCGCAATCTTTATCCAAACCAATTAGACGGAGGCTGTATAATGAGCGCAATACGAATCATGATTGTAGACGATTCCCCCTTCTCCCGTACATTGCTTGCCGATGCACTGCAGGAAGAAGGCTATGAGATCGTCGGCGAAGCAGACGGCTTCGACTCCCTGATTGAAGTTTACACAGAGTGCAAGCCGGATATCGTCACCATGGACATTGCCATGCCTGGCGCCGACGGCTTTGAGTGCAGCAAAGCCTTACGCCTGCACGATCCCAAGGCCAAGATCATTCTGGTCAGTTCCATGAAGGATGAAGAAACCGAAGCCGAGGCTCGCCGGGCCGGTGTGGTCGGCTATCTGCAAAAGCCAATTGACAGCGAAAACCTGAACCGGGTTATTTCCAATGTTATGGCCCCTGACAGCTTGTTTAACACCTTGCAGACTACAGGATTGGATACCTTTAAAGAAGCTCTGTCGCAAAGCGTCACCCGCATGACAAAAACGACGGCATCCTATACGGAGGACATTCCTAACGAAACTTATATTTCACAGGGAATCACGGTTGTTATCGGGATTATCGGCCGCTATTCCGGCACTACAGTGATGGATATGCCGGTGGATGTCGCCGAAAAGATGGCGGAGAAAATTCTGCGGCGTGAAGCCAAAAACCGCGACGAAGTAGTGGCCATGGCGGCTGAGTTCGCCAATGTGGTAGCCGGCATCGCCTGCTCGATGCTAAATAAAAAGGAAAAAGCCCTGGGACTGCGGGTAGCGCCGCCCAGTGTGTTCCACGGCACGCCAACCGAAATTGTCAGCCCGACGGTAAAACTGACCGGTTGCTATGTGGATACCGACTTTGGCCGCATTTACCTGAGTGTTGGCTTTAAGAAAGGATCTGTCTTATGGATGTAAAGCTCATTAATCCGGTTTTGCAGGCCTTTGCCAATATTCTGCCGCAAATTGGCTTCCAGCAAAACATTGAGAAAAAAGGACTTTCCCTTATCGGCTCCACCCTTACCAATCCGGGACTGCTGCTGACCATCAGCATCGTCGGCCCGTTAAAAGGCACCGTGTTAATCGGTATGACGCTGGAAGCCGCTAAACACTTCGCCTCCAAGATGATGATGGGCATGCCGGTGGCCGAATTGGACCCGCTAGCCCAAAGCGCCATTTCGGAAATGGGCAACATGGTTTGCGCCAACTCCTGTACTAACTTTGCTGAAGCAGGCATCGGCGGCCTGGACATTTCACCACCGACCATGATGATCGGCGAAGGCGGCCATGTTATGCTATCCGTACCCAATGTCATTATGGTTAAATTTTCAATTGACAATATTGATGTGGATGTCTATGTGGGACTTATAAAATAACTTGACAAGCAATGTGCCAAAAGAGACAGTCCGGTGAATTTTTATCACCAGTCCTGCCTCTTTTTGTATTCTATCCGGTAGTGCTCCGATACCCTGGTTTTCAGCTTTACCAACGAATATTCCAGTTGGAGTACTTCCTGTAAGCAGTCAACAAACACATTCCATTCTTCAGACGTAAATCCCTCCCGGACCTTCTTGTCACCGCCAATGTTGTACAATTGATGCATGGCGGCTTCTGCCTGCCGGATATTCTGCATAGTAGCAAGCATTTGTTCCTTAATGCTCAACATAATGACCAATCCCTTCATTTTAAAAGAAAATACCCTCAACACGGTATTTTCTTTTATTTTAACAAGAAACAGGCATAATAGCAATAACTGACAGTTAACTTAATTTTACTCTTGGTTAACAGGCTTGTTCCCCTATGATGTGTAACTTCTGTTATTGGGTGATATGATACTATGCAATTTGGTGAAATTATAAAAGAGGTTCGGGAAAAGAATCTGCTAAGCCAGGAAGAAGCCGCCAAACAAATCGAAAAAACCTATGCCATCCGCCTGTCCGCTTCTTACTTAAGTATGATCGAAAGCGGGGCGCGCACTAATATAACCGTGAAAGTACTGCGTTCGTTGCTGCACTTTTACAAGCTTCCGGTGTCTGCTGCCGGCAGTCTCTTTGGTCAGGCCGGTACCGGTCAGTCGAAAATTGCCGAAGCCGCCGTCCCCTACCGCCTCGATCCACTCTTAATTCCGCCGGAACAGCTTGCCGCCCTGCCGGCGGAAGCCAGGCACACGCTCCAGGATTTTGTTGCCTTTATGCTCACCAGATATGGTGTAGTCAAATAAATTCTTTTTCCCTGATCAAAAACGGGACTGCCGCCATTTTTTATGGCGGCAGTCCCGTTTGCTATTTGTCCGTCTGTTGGCGTCAGTTTCACACACTGTCAAGTAAGCCAGTGTTCCAGCAACTTTGAAACAGGAAACTGCTGACGACGTATTGACCGTCAGCAATTTCTGTTTTCAGGCTAGTCATGCAATGTGAAACGGCTTGTCGCTGTTTTCAGCTCATTGGCCAGCGTGGCCAGACTTTGACTTGCCGCGGCGATTTCCTCAGCCGCTGCCGACTGCTCCTCGGTCACCGCCGATATCGTTTGGGCCTGGGCCGACATATCGTGATTGATACCGGCCATATCCCGCACTACTTCCAGAATCTGGCCGCTATTGGCCGCCATCTGTTCGGTCACGGCTGCCTCTTCTTTCATCAACGTCACGCTATGACCGATCCGGGAAACAATGTCGGCAAACGCCTGACCGGCCTGCTGCACCAGCCCGGCACCTTTTTTCACTTCGGCGGCGCCCCGTCCCATGGAAGAGACCGCCTGGCCGGTGTCCTGCTGGACGTTCCGGATCAAGTCGCTGATTTGCTGAGCCGCTTCCTGGGATTGTTCGGCCAGATGCCGGACCTCCTCGGCAACCACCGCAAAACCCCGTCCCTGCTCGCCGGCCCGCGCCGCCTCAATAGCGGCATTTAAAGCCAGCAAATTAGTCTGGGCGGCGATGCTGGCAATCAGCTCGACAATTTGTCCTATTTCCTGGGAACGGCTTTCCAACTGCCCGACCGTCGTCACCGACTCACTGACCGTATGCTCAATGCTTTCCATTTGCCGGACAGCCGCATCCACCGACTGCAGCCCTTCACGAGCCGCCTGAGCCGATTCCTCCGACACCTGAGTAATCCGTCCGGTATTGGCTGCCACCTGCGTGACACCCTGGGCAAGCTCTTCCAGCCGATTCATGACGTCGTCTGCCATGGCAGCCTGCTGGTCGGCTCCCTGGGCGGCGCCGGTAATTGATGCGGCCACCTGCCCGGCGGCTTGAGCCGACTGTTCGGCCGTATCAGTCAACTGGCCGGCCGAACTATCCACTTGACCGGCTAAGGTACTCACCTTTTCCAACAAAACGCGCAGATTGTTCCCCATCGTCTGCAACCCCTGGTCCATTTGCCCGATTTCATCCCGGCTGAAATGAACGGCTTCCTGGCGGCGGATGTGCCCCTGCGCGATTTCCTCGATGGTCTGTACCGCTTGGCCGATCCGCTTACTCAGCGAACGCACCAGCCGCCGGCTAAAGAAGCCGCCGATAAGCATAGCCAGCACCGTCAGCGACAACAGCAGCATACCGGTCAACGACGCAGCTTTATCGTTATTCTGCTTGTTTTCCTCGGCCTGCCGGGAGTTAAAGGTGGTCAGGTCATCCAGCAGCTTATTCAGATTCCCGGCATGGACCGCCAAATTCTGAACATAATAGGCATAAGCAGCCTGCTTCTGTCCACCGGTGGCCAATTCGATCACCTTGGGGCGGTGAGTCCGCCAGGCGGCCAATTCATCCTGAAAAATGGCATACTGCTCCCGTTCATACGCCGATAGCGGCAATTTTTCATAGCGCCCCAGCAGATTCCCGTTTTCGGCCGTACGGGCAGCCATATCCTGAACGAGCTCTTTCTCCCGTTCCTTATTGTCGGTGATCATCAGCTCCAGCAATTCCCCCTGCAGTGCTCTGATATTGGTAGCCGACCGGTTCAAATATTCATTGGGCAGCAGGTCCTCTTCATAGGTTGTACGCAGATTTCTGGCAGCCTGCTGGTTAAAATAATAACCGGCTATACCGACAACAGCTAAGAAAGCGATCAACAATGCCACAATGGAATAAAATTTACTGCCCAGACTATTGCCAAAGCCCTTCATTCCTACCACCCCAATTATGTATTAATCCCAAGCAGAAAGTTTTGCTCCCTGATTGTTACCATAACTATAATTATGGAGGATTCCCGGGCATTCGTCAAACTACGAATAGGACCAAAGTCCCATTTCTAGCTGGATATTCGGCAAAAAAAAGCAAACGGCCTGCTTCACGCACCGTTTGCTTCCTTTATTTTCCGTTATCTTACCGTTTCGGCAGAATTTCCAGCCAATACCCGTCCGGATCGGCGATAAAGTAAATTCCCATCGCCTTATTCTCATAGCAGATACAGCCCATATTCTTATGGAGTTCATAGGCCTGTTCAAAGTCATCAGCCGTAAAAGCCAGATGAAATTCATTGTCTCCTAACTGATACGGTTCTTTCCGGTCCTTGATCCAGGTCAGTTCCAGCTTATGGGGTGTACGGCCGTCACCCAGGAAAACGAGCGTAAAATCCGGTTTTTCCATCCGGCGCGTTTCCTCCAGGCCCAGCGCCTGTTTATAAAAAGCCAGGCTTTTCTCCAAATTGAGCACATTGAAATTATTATGGGCAAATACAAAACTCATCGCATTTCCTCCTGTCGCTTATTTTTTACCGGCGTTCCTTTTGCCGCTTTCGTATAAGCTGGTCAAAAAGCGCCGAATATCTCCCTGCAGTACTACGCCGTGACCGGTACAGAAAAACTCCGGCTCATAAGGCAGCAATTTCTCCAGCCCCGCCATAAACCGTTCAAACTCCCAGCCGCCCTGTGCCGCCTGCCCGGCTACATACTGACAGCAGCCTGCCCGGACTACCTCGCTGTCCGACACCAGTTTGCCCTCCGGCAACTCTTCGCCAAAAAAGCAAAAGAAGTCTCCCACAAACAGAATGCGGGTGGCCGCATCATAAAGCGCCACCGAACCGGGGCTGTGGGTATTGACATGAATAACCGCCAGAGCGTCCCTGCCACCAAACTGGAGCTCCGGCCCAACGCCACCGTCCGTAAAGAGAGAAAACTGTGGCGCCAGCGTCTCGGGCACCAGCACTAAATCCTCCCGGTGAATGAACTTGGCAGCCTGCCGGAAGGCGGCTGCACCTTCCACATGGTCCCAGTGGCCATGAGTCAGATATACGGTCCGCACCTGCTCCGTCGTAAGTCCGATGTCCTGCAGGGCCGCCTTAAGAATACCTTCATAGACTCGCGCCCCGGCATCAATCAATACCGCCTGGTCGCCCTGCGTTAAAATATATACATTGGCATAGGAAGGAACTCCCCAGGATTGAACATCATAAACGGCTAGAGCAGTTGCCCCTGGCGTCAGTTCCGACAATAAATACTTCATGGCAAGCCTCCTTCCGTATCTGCGGCCAGCGGCCGCGCCCTCAGTTTCCTGTAATATCCTGATACTTACATTTATATACCATCCGATTTTTCTTGTCAACCGGTCACCCGCCGGCGCCGGAAAAAACAAAAAGCCCCTCGCCGGCAAAGCGAAGAGGCTCTTGCTATCTACGACAGGCAACCATAGCACCTTGCGTCTGCGTTAAGTGACGCAACATACTAACCTGTGCTTATTTTTTGTATTTGCTGTCCAGGTCGGCAACCATCTGGATTTTCGGTGAGGAAGGACCAGGGGTGAATACCGATTCCAACCAGGTGGTAACGATTTTCTTAGCCAGTTCGGGGCCAATAACCCGGGCGCCCATGGTAATGATCTGGGCGTTGTTGCTCTTGATGGCTCTTTCAGCCGAGAAGGTATCATGACACAAAGCAGCGCAAACGCCAGGGATTTTATTGCCCACGATGCACATGCCAATGCCGGTGCCGCAAACCAGAACGCCTCTTTCAAAGCCTTGCTCCTTTACAGCCAGAGCAACTCGTTCACCGATTTCCGGATAGTTGGTAGCATCCTCGGGAGAATCAATACCAAAGTCTTTTACTTCATGACCCAGTTCCGTCATGTGTTTGATCAGAATTTTTTTCAACTCAAATGCTGCATTATCACTGCCAATTGCAATTTTCATGGCTCAGTCACCTCAAATTAATATTTTTATTAGGATTTGCGAAAACTTATTGAAACAACCAGGAAATTTTCCGGTTGCAACTTAAAAGGTTATCGGAAAACCGCCGGGCGTGATGTATTCTTCGCCGGCCGGCAATTCCGGTTTATCACCGTTTTATTTCGGTACGCTTTCCCAGTCCTTCAGGAATTTTTCGATACCGGCGGTTGTCAGCGGATGTTTGATCATTTCGGCAATGACTTTATACGGTACTGTTGCGATATGGGCACCCCGTCTGGCGGCCTGAATCACATGAATCTGCGTTCTGACACTGGCGGAAATGATTTCGGTAGGGATGTCGTGAATAGCAAAGATTTCAGCAATTTCATCAATCAGGCGCATGCCTTCGTCGCCGATATCATCCAGACGGCCGAGGAAGGGACTGACATAGGTTGCGCCGGCCCGTGCTGCCAGCAAAGCCTGAGCCGCTGAGAAAATCAAAGTGACATTGGTTTTGATGTTATTAGCCGAGAGAATTTTTACAGCCTTTAAGCCTTCTGCTGTCATAGGAATTTTAATGACGATGTTTTTGTGGATTTTAACCAGTTCTTTCGCTTCTTTCACCATTTGGTCCGCTTCCAGTCCGATAACCTCGGCACTGATCGGGCCGTCCACCAGCGTAACGATCTCTTTAATAACCTCTTCAAATACTTTGCCTTCTTTGGCAATCAAAGACGGATTGGTCGTTACACCACAAATTACGCCCATTTCGCTGGCCTTGCGAATCTCGTCCACATTAGCGGTGTCAATAAATAATTTCATACGCCACATTACCTCACTTTGCTATATTTTCCCAAACAAGCTAAAACGGCCGGAATGGCGGTTCTGAAAAAAGCTTCCATCCGTTTTATTCCGTTTCATTTGTTTTCCTTGACTATATAGTAACACTTAGTCATTTTTTTGTAAAAATGACTTATGGTTTAATATTATTTGTTTTAGTTATTCTATCGTTTATTATCGTTTCTTTTCTTTTTTATTCGCATTATTTTTATATTTTGTTATTATTCAATAATTTTTTTATAATGTTTTAAGGATTATTGAAAACATATTTTCATATTATCATTTTTTTGTTACAATTTAACCTAGAGCTATTTTTCATTCTATATGTTAAATATCTAGAAAGCGGGGATAGGTATGCTTCCTTTGGAGCGGAGAACAAAAATTTTGGAAGTTTTATATAAACAAAAAAAAATCACTACCAACGAGTTGGAACAATTGCTTGGCGTTTCAGCCTGCACCATCCGTAACGATTTGCGCAAACTCGAGGAGGACGGACTGGTGGAGCGTTCTCACGGCGGTGCCGTCATCCCCCAAAGCATTCAGCAGAACTTCAGCTTTTCCAAACGGCAGTTGATCAACAAACATGAAAAAGACATCATTTGCCGCAAAGCGCTGGATTTTATCCGCAACGGCAACTGTATCATCATCGACGCCAGTTCCACCTGCCTGACGCTGGCCAAGCATCTGCACGACTTCGAACGACTGATGGTGGTAACCAACGGAATCTACACCGCCTTGGAACTAAAGGACAATCCCAACATCAACCTGATTCTGACCGGCGGCATCGTCCGGCCCAAATCGGGTTCCCTCGAAGGTCTGCTGGCCAAAAATTTGATTAATCAAATCAACGCCGACGTCATCTTCGTATCCGCCCAGGGTTTTACGCTGGAGGAAGGCTTGACCGACTTCAATCTGCATGAATGCGAACTGAAAAAACTGATGATTTCCAAAGCCAAAAAAGTGGTTGCGCTTCTCGATTACCTGAAAATCGACCGGAACTCAAGCGCCAGCTTCGCCCGCGCAACCCAAGTCGATGTTATCATTACCGACGCCAAAGCTCCGCAGAGCTGTATCGAAAAATACCGGCAAGCCGGTATTGAGGTCGTTATCTGCGAATAACCGCTCGCTTTTTATAAAACAGGACAAAAGCCGCTGTCAAAAATGACAACGGCTTTTGTCCTGTTTTCGTTTTACTTTTTTCCTCTTATCCAGACAACAACAGAAAATATGACTGCCAGGGCAAAAAGAAACAACGGCATCAGCCAGGGATAATCCAGCATCACATGAGACTGCCAGGGATATAAATATTTTTCCATTTACCCCGCCTCCATCAACTATTTTCCCGAAGCCTGACTTTCCGTATTTTTTGTCCCCAGGAGTTTCCTACCCCAGGCTACAACGAGCAGGATCGCCGGCAGCACCAGAAATAGCGGCACCCATAAGTTGTAGGGCAATATCTTTAGACCGGTTTCAATATGATCCAACACACTGGCTGCCATCTTCAGCCCCAAGTACAGCACCACAGTGGTCGCGGGAAGAATAAAAATCCGGCTGTTCTGTACCCTGGTAAGCTTTTGCATGGCATAAATCGCCGCAAAGATATGAATGGAAATTTTGAAAAACGTGGTCGTCAAAAAGTACATAACCCCCAGCGCATCCAGATTTTGAATAAAATCCGCCACATTGATCTGTTGAATCAGCACATACAGCGGATAAATACTGCGGGAAAAAGTAGCCTCACTCAATACCGAGACCGCCACCGCATCAAGCAGTGCGATAAATAAACCGGTCACCATCGTGGCCAACAGCGTAGTGCGCACAATCTTATCCTGCCTTTTCACCAGAGGCCAGATCATGGTAAAATCTATGGTTTCCCCAAAGGACTGGGTTACCCCCAGCGGCCAGGCGGCCGCCCATATTCTGTCCCAGCCCTTGCCGGCTACCGGCAGTAACCGCTCGGTCTGGACAATGTCCGAACCGACAATCAACACCAATTCCACGATAAACAGCATGATGAGCACCGGGAGCCAAATTTCACCCAACCGGGCCAACGTTTCAATCCCGCAAAATAAAACATAGGCTACCATGATCATAAAAACCCCCAGTACCACCCAGTGGGGCGTCAACGGCAATATGGTAGTGGGAATCAAGTCCCGGACATCACCTAAACCACGGCCGGCGTCATAAAGCAAAAGAAGCGGATACATCCAGGCAATGGGCGTCCCCAGCCAACGGCCAAATTGCCGGGGATACCACTCTACCAGAGTCAAGCCGGGATGCAGCTTCATAAGCGCCAGATACAGCCCGATGGTCATGGCGCCAAGCACGGTAGAAATACTGGC
Organism: Propionispora vibrioides; assembly: GCF_900110485.1. NCBI lineage: Bacteria > Bacillati > Bacillota > Negativicutes > Selenomonadales > Sporomusaceae > Propionispora > Propionispora vibrioides. The sequence continues at coordinate 82,512 of NZ_FODY01000007.1, forward strand.
GGCCAGCCAGGCATCTCTTCCCGCCGCTGAGGAAAACCCGAAAATAATAGTTGTACCAGTCTGAAACAGCATGGTAAGCACAAATAACTGATAAGTTGATATTCGTTCCATAGCTCCCTCTTATTTTACAAACTCTGATTCTTCCCTAGTCAACGATTTGGTTACAAAGCCGACCCGCGGGATTCGTACGTTAAGCGCCACCGGAATATCAAGCTCCGGAAACAGCTCATCCCAGGTGTCTTTGTAAGCATGAAGCCACTCCTTGGGATATTTCCGGTACAGCGCGGTGCCGAAGCCGACCGTGTCACTGCGGAATTGTTTCTGGATCAGGAAAAGCGCCCGTTCCACCCTTTTTTGTATCATATCTCCTACGGCGTCTTCAATATACACGATGGATTTCGGGTCACTTAGATCCATTTTCGAGGAACTTTCATATACGACTGCCTGCGTGATAATCGTCAGACTCATATGCAGCGTTTCTCCCTCGATTTGCGGCTTAAATTTCGCCTTAGCCTCCTTTAAGCGGACACTAATTTTGCCGCCCCCCTTGTCTTCCGGAATTGCCACGGTAATAACGCCTTGCTCCATCTCATCCCGCAGCCAAATCAGACCTCTGGCTTCTGCGTCATTCATCCAGCCGACTAGCTTATCCTTGTGAAAAATGGCAGCCCCTCGAATGGAAAGCGTTTTCTTCGGCTTTTTTTTGTTTTCCTGGCCGCTTTCCTGACTCTTTTCTTGGTCCTTTTTCTGACCGTTTTCCTCGCCTTTTTCTTCGTCCTTCTTTTTATGCTCCATAACCAGCGGCACCATCTCAAGCCGGCCGGCAACAGGGTTAGTGCCCTCCTCGGTCAGCATGGCGATAAAATCCTTAAGGTCAATCCGGACGCTGATCCCCATTTCCCCTTCCTCATGAATCAGTTCCGACACCGTTCTTTCTATGCCGGGATCGCCGGCCATGAGTTCAGCGATGTCATCCTGGGTAACCAGGACATGGGCCCGCAGGTTGGACTGGCGGTAACGGGAAAAAAAATCCAGAGCTTCATTAACGCCTGAGCGGGCCAGCCGCTCGCCAATGACAATAAACCGGACGTGGGAAAACATGATTTCTCTGGACGATTTCTCCTGCAAACGCCGGAAAGCATCCATAATGGTTTTGCCGTATTCCGACATAACAATGGTCGGCGCCCTGTCACCGCCATCACCTCCCCCACCGCCGCCGGCCGACGGAAACAGCCTGGGCGCCGGTATCAGCAGGGTAAGGCAGATATGGCCGTCCTCCAGCTTATCCACACCGACAGCGGTAACAATGGCCAAATCATTAATCTCCATCCGGTCCCAGCAGCCGGTCAGCCACAGCGTATTGATGACAATCAGCAAACAAACAGCCAGTTTCTTCACTTTGTCACCTCTGTTTCCGTTTTTTCTTCGGTCTGTCCGGCGGCGCAACAGGCCTCAAATCAGCTTTCATCCGCCGGGAATCCAGGCTGCCGGTAAAACCGGGGCGGGTAAGCATATCCCACCAGGGTGCGCGGATAAAGACATCCTTCAAGCTGCTCAGTTCCAGCGGAGCAACAGGTGACAAGTAAGGAACGCCGAAGGAGCGCAGGCTGGCCATATGAATCAAGATGGCCAGAAACCCCATAAATACCCCATAAAGCCCCAACGTGGCAGCCAGGATCATCAATACGAAACGCAATACCCTGATGGCAATGGCCTGATTGAAACGGGGCACGGTAAAAGAAGCAATCCCGGTAATGGAGACGGTGATAACCATGGGTGCCGAGACAATCCCTGCCTGAATAGCAGCCTGACCGATAACCAGGGCACCGACAATGCTCACCGTCTGTCCTACCGGCCGGGGCAGGCGGACGCCGGCCTCCCGCAAACCCTCGAAGAAAATTTCCATAATCATGGCCTCCACAAAAGCCGGAAAAGGAATATTCTCCCGGGAGGCGGCCATGGAAAACAGTAACGTCGTCGGAATCATGCCCTGATGAAAGGTCGACACGGCAATATACAGCGCCGGCAACAGCAAAGCGACAAACAGAAAGGCATAACGAACCAGCCGGATCAGGCTGGACCCAATAAACCGTTCATAGTAGTCATCCGGGGCCTGTATCATCTGGAAGAAAGATTGTGGGGCAATCAAGGCAAACGGCGTGTTATCCACCATAATTCCCACCTGCCCTTCCAGCAGGCAGCTAACCAGCTTGTCCGGCCGCTCGGTATAGGAAAGCTGCGGGAAAATGGAAAACGGATTATCTTCAATCAATTCCTCGATATTTCCACTTTCCAAAATGGCATCCACATCAATGGAATTGATTCTTTTTTCTACTTCGGCAAGCAGTGCCGGATTGGTAATTCCCTCCAAATAAGTAATTACCACATTGGTTTGGGATAAACGGCCGACCTGCAGCATTTTCATTTTTAACCGGGGCGTCTTCAATCGCCGCCGGATCATGCTGGTATTGGTGCGCAACGTTTCAATAAAGGCTTCCTGCGGTCCTCTGATCGCCGGTTCCACCGTAGGCTCACTGACGCTTCGTTTTTCCCATTTTTTTATACTGATGACCAGAGCCGCCTCACTGCCGTCAATCAAGAGCGCGGCATCACCGCTCAGAATTCCGGTCAGGATTTCCTGCAACGTGCCTACCTGAACAACCTGGGCCGAAGAAATGACCTGCTGTTCCAGAAAATTGCCGATAGTCTCCTCCGTCCTTTCGTCGGACAAAGGAATTTGCTGCCGGTAATACAGTAACGGTTTCACTATATTCTCGTTAAGCAGCTTATTGTCAATCAGACCTTCCACAAAAACAAGCAGGGCCTGCCGGGTATTGCCTATTTTGAAGTTGCGGAATACAATATCGGAACAATCGGCCAGCACAGACCGCACCAATGGTTCAACCGCTCCGATATCCGGGGCAAGCCGCTGGTTGCCGGTTATATGGCGGCGAAACGTTAGCAGCATGGTTTCCAGCTCGCCGGCCGTGCGCTTTGCCGTTTCAAGCGTCCGGTACAGATTCTGCAAAGCCTGTATGGATCGGGGGCGATCGGCACCAGACAAAGACTCCGACAGTTTTTTTATATGAATATCCTTCGCGCGTCTTCCTGCCAAGACTCCCCCTCCTTCCAAACAGACTGACCGGCCAGACAGTCTGCCTGCAGAGCTGCCACCGGTTATAGTATTAGGCCGTTTATGCTTTTTTAGTCTACCGGCCGGGAAAGTTTCCGGGAAACAGTACAGCGCTGGCAACGGCGGCCATGATTCCCGTCCGGTTTCCGGGCTAGGTAACCACTGATTAAATGAACCTGTCGGGCTGGCGAGAGATTCTTTTGTCTGCAAGGAAGTAAAACCGCAGGAATAGCGGCCCCTATTTCAAGGTTTTGCTGACGCAGCCAGGCGGAAAAAGCTCCGTCAGGACGCGTAGCGTGAATTAATCAGTGGTTACCTGAGGAATCGGCAGGAATATAAAAAACAGCCTGATCCTCGGTTAAGGACCAGGCTGTTTTTATACCGCTTTGTCGGTGGCCGGTAAGTCCGGCTGCTCTAGCTTCCGGATAAGTATCCGGTTAATCCGTACGTGATCAACTTCTTCAATCATAAATTGGTAAGGCTCAGCTACAAGGGTCTGGCCCACCTGTGGCGGCATTTCCACCTGCGAATACACCCAGCCACCAATGGTATCCACATCATCCGATGCCAGGTTACTGTCCAGCACATGATTGACTTCTTCCAGCAGCAGCCTACCGTCCACGGAATAACTGCCGTCTTCACGCAGTTCGACCGTCGATCGTTCTTCATCAAATTCATCCTGAATTTCGCCGACAATCTCCTCCAGGATATCCTCGACGGTAACCAGACCGGCTGTGCCGCCATATTCATCAACGACCAGCGCAATCTGCGACCGGGTCCGCTGCAGCAGTTTTAAAAGTTCACTAATCGGCATGAATTCAGGAATAGCCGTAATCTCCCGGACCAATTCCCGGATGGCCGGTTTTTCTCCTCTGGCGACGGCGGCCAGCAAATCCTTACTATGAACAAACCCGATGATGGTGTCCTTATCCGGATCGCACACCGGGTAACGGGTAAGCTTTTCCTCCAGGGCTGTTTCCAGGTTTTCCTCAAAGGTGTCCTGGGCATAGAGGCAAACCATATCGGTTCGCGGGATCATGACTTCCCGGGCGTTGCGTTCGGCAAATTCAAAAATATTATCTACAAAGGTGAGTTCCGTCATGTTTATATAACCCTGCTTATGGCTTTCCTCCATAAGAATACGGATTTCTTCCTCGGTATGCGCGGCCTCGTGTTCACTGGCCATTTCCATGCCCGCCAATTTAAGAATTTGATTGGCCACCGTATTCAACACCCAAATAAAGGGATACATCACCCGGTAGAAACCAATCAGGGGAACCGATGTCCATAAAGTGACGGCTTCCGCCTTTTGGATGGCCAGCGATTTAGGCGCCAGCTCACCAAGCACAATATGGAGGGCTGTAATAATGGAAAAGGCAATCGTAAACGCTACGGTATGAACCACCTGGAGCGAAAAACCGGCTCCCAGCATGACCGGTTCCAGCAAGCCGGCAACAGCCGGTTCACCAATCCAGCCCAGCCCCAGAGAAGCCAGAGTAATTCCGAGCTGGCAGGCGGATAAATAGGCGTCCAGATGTTCAATCAAATTCTTGGCAAACCTGGCACGCGTATTTCCCGCCTGCAGCAGCGTCTCAATCCGGGTGCTCCGCACCTTGACCATGGCAAATTCCGCGGCAACAAAAAAACCATTCAGCATAACAAGCAGCATAACTAAAAACAAATTTAACAATATAGACGCAGGGTCCAACAACTCCCTATCTCTCTTCTGTCAGATGAAATAATTCTGTCACAAACATTTCTCTCTATTTTTATTTCATCTTTCACGACAGCGAGGAGAATAGGTTCACCTCCTTTAATATTCCGAATTTTTTATCATACACCGGCCGCCGCAAAAGTATCGGCCACAATCTGCCGGGCTTCGTCCTGTATTTCCCGCAGATGATCTTTTCCTTTAAAGCTTTCGGCATAAATTTTATAGACATCTTCCGTACCGGAAGGACGGGCCGCAAACCAGCCGTTTTCCGTACATACCTTAAGTCCGCCGATCGCAGCCTGATTGCTGGGGGCTTTGGTCAACTTGGCCGTGATGGTCTCACCAGCCAGTTGATCGGCTCTCACCTGTTCCGGCGACAGCTTGGCTAATACCGCCTTCTGGGCGGTGTTGGCCGGAGCATCAACCCGGGCATATACAGGTTCACCAAACTTGTCGGTCAAACTCCGATAATATTCACCGGGGTCCCGGCCGGTTTTCGCCGTAATTTCCGCGGCCAGCAGACAAAGAATCATGCCGTCCTTGTCGGTTGTCCAAACCGTGCCGTCCTTACGCAGGAAGGAAGCGCCGGCGCTTTCCTCGCCGCCAAAGCCAAACGAACCATCTACCAGACCGGCAACAAACCACTTGAAGCCGACCGGCACCTCGCATAGCTTACGACCTAAGCTCTCCGCCACCCGGTCAATCATCGACGAGCTGACCAGCGTTTTGCCGATGGCAGCATCCTTCCGCCAGCCGCTGCGGTTTTGGAACAGATACGAAATAGCCACTGCCAGGTAATGATTGGGGTTCATCAAACCCACACTGGGCGTTACAATACCATGCCGGTCAAAGTCAGGATCATTGCCGAATGCCAGATCGTATTTGTTCTTTAGTCCGATTAGCCCGGCCATGGCATAAGGCGACGAGCAGTCCATCCTGATTTTGCCGTCACTGTCGACATTCATAAAACTAAAGGTCGGGTCCGGGTAGTCATTCAGTACATCAATATTCAGACCGTACCGTTCGGCAATAGGTCCCCAATAGCCAAGTCCCGCTCCGCCCAGAGCATCGGCCCCCAGTTTCAGGCCGGTAGCCCGGATGGCTTCCATATCGATAATCTGAGCCAAATCATTTACATAAGGTGTAATAAAATCATGCTCTTGAACCGACTCCATCTGCTTGGCCCGTTCATAGGGCAGGCGTTTCACCTCTTTGTTGCCGTTTTGCAAAAAGCCGTTGGCCTTATCGGCAATCCACTTGGTAATGGAAGTATCGGCCGGCCCACCATCGGGTGGGTTATACTTAATACCGCCGTTATCAGGCGGATTGTGAGACGGCGTAATGACAACCCCATCGGCCAAGCCGTCACGGCGGCCCCGGTTATAGGTTAAAATAGCATGGGAAATGCCGGGTGTAGGCGTATAGTTCATGTCCTTGGCCATTCTGGTCTCCACACCATTGGCGGCCAGCACCTCAATAGCCGAGATAAAGGCCGGCTCAGACAATGCATGGGTATCAAAGCCGATAAACAAAGGCCCGGTTATGTTTTTTTCCCGCCGGTAACAGCAAATAGCCTGCGTAATGGCATAAATATGGTCCTCATTGAACGTACCTTTAAGCGAGCTGCCGCGATGGCCCGATGTGCCGAAGGCTACCTGCTGGGCCGGGTCGCCGGCATCGGGATGATTCACATAATACGCGCTGATTAAACGGGGAATATTATCCAACAAACTTTTCGGTGCTTTTTTACCTGCTAACGAATGAACAGACATGATCAAATACACCTCCATACAGACTTTTCAATCTATTTTCAGCTTGTCGGACGGCCAGACCCGTGCCGGCACAGCAAGCAAGAAACGCCAACATGAATAAATCAGTAATTTTCTACCTTGACCGGTAAATCTTACTAAGATTTTCTACCACCAGGCAGGAAATTCCTGCTGCCGGTTGCAAACCGGCAAAGTCGTTTTATTATTTTCCAGAATATGTTATATTATTATCAACAGGATACCAGCAGGAAGGAATATACTTCCATTAGTGCTCTACCACCTTGAAAGCAGAAATTGCTGACGGTTAAAATTTCGTCATCCGTCGTTGTCGTCAGTCGGCATACTGGCGAATGCCTCCTTCCTCCGCCTCGACTGACAAAATTTTATCTCGCCATCATCTTCCAGCTTCAAAGTTGGCAGAACACTAGGTAACCGCTGATTAAATGAACCTGTCGGCCTGGCGAGAGATTTTTCCGTCAGTTAAGGAAGTAAAACCACAGGAATAGCGGCCCCTATTTCAAGGTTTTGCTGACGCAGCCAGGCAGAAAAAGATCCGTCAGGACGCGCAGCGTGAATTAATCAGTGGTTACCTAACTTGAGATTCTCGGCAAATTCCGTTATGATAATAGCATTCCTACTTTTATTCCGATTGAAACCATAAAGAATTCACCGGTGTAGCTATCAGCCTGCTGCCATAGACGCGATGTAAACTGCAGCCTGGGCACACCGCTGTTTTCCGGAGGAGGAACTATGCTGCCCCATGTAAAATCGTTTGCTGTCGGTGCCCTGCTAACTTTAGCACTAGTTTCAGGCCTTTGGGGGCTGCAGCAGCGGGAAACCGCCGGACCATCGGTCCAGCCGCCTGCTGTTGAAACGACGCCGTCCCAGGTCGCCACTCCCAATATTATGACTGTTACCCCGCTGCCGACCTTGCGGGTCCTCTACGGCCAGTCAGTGCCGTTTGAGGGGAGCGCCGCCTTTCCCCAGGCCATTGCCAGCCGCTTTGCCCAAAACCTGCACATTGTAAGTTTTCAGGCCACCGGCGAACATGCCGAAAAATCCCTGATTAAAATTGTCTGGGAAAATGGTCAGACCGATACCGTTTCCCCCGGCACTACCAATCTGGTCTTTCCGCCCGGCCGGCGGGCAGTCGAAATCACCGTAACCGGCTACAGTATGCACGAACGGAAACTGTTTAAGGACAGCCGCCGCCCCGGCACCCTGTCCTGGGAAATCCAATACGAAGCAGGCGAATAATCTTCAGAAAAATTTCGTCACCTTATCTCTGCCCTGCCATAGCAGGGTATTTCTTTTTAACAAACCAAGCCTTTGAAATATTCATAACAATCAACGCAAAATACCGGCCCTTCAACGCCCAGTATCATGCTTACCATTCTTTATCCGGAGTATTATGTACTATTTATAGTAAATAATTTGGGGAGGTAGAAAAATGAAATGGAATAGTAATCTATATGATAATAAACATTCTTTTGTAGCTGAATATGGTAAAGCGATGATTGATTTTGTAAATACGCAAAAAGGACAAAAAATATTAGATGTAGGATGCGGCACAGGGATATTGACAAATGAGCTGGCGAAAAATGGCGCAGCTGTTATTGGAACGGATTCATCAAAAGATATGATTGATGCGGCAAAATCCAATTATCCCCACTTAATTTTTCAGGTACAAGACGCAACCAATCTGCCTTATAAAAACGAATTTGATACAGTTTTTTCAAATGCAGTTTTTCATTGGATCCAGAATCAGGAAAAGTTGTTGCATTCAATTCATAATTCTTTAGGAAATAACGGGATGTTGATTTGTGAATTTGGAGCAAAAAATAACATAAGTCAAATTCAAACTGCATTTGAGGAGGCAGCCGGGCAAAAACGGTATATTTATTGTTCACCGTTCTTTTTTCCTTCAAAAGAAGAATATAAATTATTATTAGAACAGGCTGGGTTTGAAGTAAAACACATCATTGAATACGATAGGCCAACACCACTCGCTGATGGTGAAAAGGGACTGTACAATTGGATTTGCCAATTTTTTGCGGGTGATTTGCTGAATTTCTCAAATGAAGAAAAAGAAGAAATATTATTGGAAACAGAAAGACTTTGCAGAAACAGTATCTGGAAAAGCGGACAATGGATAGCTGATTACAGGCGTATTCAAGTTATTGCGGTTAGAAAAGTTAAGAAAGAATGAGGCTTCTCCAAGTTATAAAAGCGTGACAGCCGCTAAATTGCAGCAACCCAGGCAGCGACAGCCAGCGCGCTACAGGCCGGTGACCGTGAAATCAGCAGCGTGCTTTATGCGTTTGGCAAACGATCTGGCGGAATACATAATCAAAGAAACGCAAGCCTGTGCACCTGTATGGTGCACAGCTTGCGTTTTCTTATAAGGGAAACCAAAGCGTTGAATAGTGGCAACCAACACGCCTATCCTGCCTCACTATTCCCTCAAACTTTACAATCAGTTTCTTTCCCCTTAACGTCCGGACGATTCCCGCATACAGCAAGGAGGTTCCACCTTTTTCTCCATGCGTGCAGCCAAATAGGTCAGAATCACCAGGACGCCGATACAGCCTGCTATCGCGGGCCAGGAAAGAAACTGTTCCGGCAGCGACTGGTACAAACCAAACAGACCGAATAAGTAAAAAATCATAGCGGCACACCACTTAACTACCCGTTCGGGAATACGTTGTCCCATTACACAGCCAACCATGATGCCCAGCCCGTCGGCAATCATCATGCCTGTCGTAGTCCCCAGCCAAACCGGCAGCGCGTGGTTGAACTGTGCCGCCAGGGCTACTGTCGCCAGTTGGGTTTTGTCCCCCATTTCTGCCAGGAAAAAGGCGATCACCACTGTCCAAAAGGGATTGTACCGGCAGGATTTATCCTCGCCGGACAGTTCATCGCCCCGGATGGTCCACAGGCCGAATAAAATGAATGAAGCCGCCGCCGCGATTTGCACATATTGCAGCGGAATAAATTCCGTCAAATAGCTGCCCACCACTACCGCCAACAGGTGATTAACCAGGGTGGCCACAAAAATCCCCCACAACACGGTCTGCCAGCGGTATTTCGCGGCAAACGCCATAGCCAGCAATTGAGTCTTGTCCCCCATTTCCGCCAGAACAACAAAGACCAGCGAAGTCAAAAAAGCCATTACGATCTCCCCTTTTCCTGTGATCAGCAGGACTGGTCTCCGGTCCGACCGAAGCTCTCGTCCTTATTTATCCGATGACTAACCCGCTCTAAGACTCCCGCTCTACAAGCGGGAGTCTTAGAGCGGGTTAGTCCCTGGATAATTTCGGCTACAACTCAGGCGGCGTCCAAACGCCGTCTGAATTAAGTCTCCATTTATCCGATCAGAAAGACTGTCCCTTCCGATCATACAAAAAACGAGACCTTTAGTATGACACTAGGCCATACTAAAGGTCTCGCTAATTGACGGTAAGCCAACAAACAGAGCCAGACGGGAAACCGCCAGTATGTTGACTCTGTTTCCAAGAGCTACTCCCCTTTAGAAACTATCTTATGATTTTTATATTCTATACCATAAACGGCTTCACGTCAACCGTTTTGCGGCAAAAGGCCTGTTATTCCGCAGCGGGAGCTACGGCAGCCCTTTTTTTCAGGAAAATTTCATGGAACAGGTAAATGGCTGCCAGCAATGGAAAGCCGGTATACAGCACGATACGCTGGGATTCGTCGAAGTACAGACTGATAATGACGACCATGTTCAGCCCGATGGCCAGCATCGGTACCAGCGGATAGCAGGGCGTCCGGAATACCAGTTCCTTCACCGAACCGCCTGCCGCCAGAAATTTCTTGCGGAAATTCATCTGGCACCAGCCAATAATAACCCAGATCAGGCAGCCGGTCAGGCCGGTACTGGCCATTAGCCACAGATAGACGGTGTCTGCCGCATATTCACTGGTCAGCAGCGACAGGCATGCCAGAATCAGCGTAGCAATAACGCCGTAAAAAGGAACACCGTTGCGGTTCAGTTGACCAAGAAAGCGGGGTGCCAGACCTTCCTGGGCCATTGACCACAATAACCGCGAACAGGCGTAAAGGGCGGAATTGCCGGCCGATAATGCCGAAGTAAGCACCACAAAGCTCATAATATCCTGAGCGATGGGAATGCCAATGCGTCCGAACACGTGAGCAAAGGGACTTTCCAATACGCCGGCTTCCTGCCAGGGAATCGTTCCGGCCAGAATAATCATCGCCAAAATGTAGAAAATCATAATCCTGTAGGTAATGCCGCGAATGACACGGGGCACGTTTTTGCCCGGTTCCTTGCATTCGCCTGCCGCAATGCCCACCAGTTCAGCTCCCTGAAAGGAGTAGGAAACGGCAATCATCGTCAGAAACACCGCCGAAAACCCATTGGGGAAAATACCGCCGCCGGTATTGAAATTGCTGAGTCCAATAGCCCCTTCATGACCGGTAAAACCGAACATCAGGCCGGCTCCGGCAACAATGAAAGTCACAATAGCGGCAACCTTGATGCCGGCAAACCAGAACTCAGCCTCGCCGTAGGCCTTGACGGAAATAACATTCAATAAAGCCAGTCCCAGTGCAAAAATGCCGCTCCACACCCAGGTGTCGACCTGGGGAAACCAGTTATGCATGATAATTCCGGCCGCCGTAAAATCGGCAGCAATGCAGACCGCCCAGTTAATCCAGTACAGCCAACCGGTGGTAAAGCCTACGCCAGGCGAAATAAACTGGGACGCATAGCTTTGAAACGAGCCGGAAACCGGCATAGCCACCGAAAGCTCCGCCAGACAGAGCAGCACCATATACATAACAAAGCCGCCAAACAAATATCCGATGATGGCACCAGCCGGGCCGGCCTGGCTGATCGTCTGTCCCGAACCTAAAAACAAGCCGGTGCCGATCGTCCCGCCAATGGAAATCATCATCAAATGGCGCGATTTCATCTCCCGCTTTAGTTCCGGTTTGGCCGGGCAAAGCTCTTTCAAAATATCTTCCTGCTTATACATATAATACCTCCTAGTCTTAATGACCTGCAGCCTACCCGCCATAACCGATTCCTTCCGCTCACACACAAAAAAAAACGGTCGTGAGCCATCTCACAACCGTACGATTACCGCATAAACCAGCGCAGTAAAACTTTCTGTGAGATAGCGCTTCATCCAATGGTGGGAAACCCGGATGACAGTGTTGTATTTATTCAATACAACCCCAGCAGCCGCCCTGGCCAGGGCACGGCCGCTTCGGCGGGTATTCCTCCCCTGCAGTTTATCGCCAGCCAGCTCACTGCAGTTTCATAATCCCCGCACCTCTATCTGATCACCGTATTAAACTAACTTTTATTATACTTGATCACCTGTATTTTAGGAAGAGACTTTTACGTTTTTGTGCTAAAAATAAAAACAAATTCCGGACTTTGTACACTAAATTGCTATTTTTAATAGTTTCGTACAGGCTCACTTTGCCGTTTGGCCTTTACCTGATAACCGATGTACAGGCAAAGCAGCCAGGCCGGTGCGATATAGAGCGAATACCGCATATCGGGAATTAAAGCCATGATGACTAAAATGGAGGCCAGAAAAGCCAGGCTGATATAGGACGAAAAGGGATACAAGGGCAGCTTGTAGGTCAGTACCACTTTTTCGGCCTCTTTTTGCTGCCGGAATTTAAGCTGTACCAACAGGATCATAGCCCAGTTGATGATAATGGCGATAGTCGCCACAGCCATTAAATACAAAAACACCCGGTCCGGATCGATATAGCTGAGTAAAACGGCAAACAGCGTAACGCCTGACGATACCAAAATGGCAGCTACCGGAACACCGGAGGTATTCAATTTGGCGAACAGCCGCGGGGCATTTCCCTGCAGGGCCAGACCGTACAACATCCGGCCATTGCTGTATAGTGCACTGTTATAGGTGGACAGGGCAGCCGTCAGCACAACTGCGTTCAACAAATGGGCTGCAGCCGGAATACCCACATGGGTAAAGATTTGCACAAAAGGGCTGCCTTGAGTCCCCATTTCATTCCAGGGGAAAATAGCCAAAATAACGGTCAACGCTCCGACGTAGAATAATAAAATCCGCCAAACCACCTGATTGATTGCCTGAGGGATGGACTTCTTCGGGTTTTCCGCTTCACCGGCGGTAATACCGATCAGTTCCACGCCGCCAAAAGAAAACATGGCCATGACCAACGATAAAATAACGCCGTAAACACCGTTAGGCAAAAAGCCGCCATGCTGCCAGAGATTACCCAGACCAATCGGCACGCCGCCGTGGCCAAAGCCGAAAACAATAATAGCTACACCAAACACAATCATGCCGACAATAGCCAGCACCTTGATAATGGCAAACCAAAACTCAAACTCGCCGAAGGCTTTCACATGAATGAGATTGATGGCGGTAATTGCCACCAGGCAGACCAGCGCCGATACCCAGATGGGGATATCCGGCAGCCAGTAATTCACATAAGTGCCGACAACGGCAAGCTCCGCCATACTGACTACAATATAGTTGAACCAGTAATTCCAGCCACCAATAAACCCGGGCAGCTCACCCCAGTATTGGTAGGCATACTGACTGAAGGAACCCGATACCGGCTGTTCCACCGACATCTCACCCAAGGCCCGCATGATAAAGAAAATAATGATGCCGCCGATTAAGTACGATACCGTAATGGCCGGTCCCGCCAGCTTGATGACTGAGGCCGAGCCGTAAAACAAGCCTGTGCCGATGGCGCCGCCCAGCGCAATCATCTGAATATGACGGTTTTTAAGACCCCGCTGAATGTTTCCTTCCTCCGCATTAGGATGGTTCATGCTTACTTCACTCCACTTCCGTTACTTTTTTCTCCCAACTTATTTACACTCAGTAAATTATACATAACTATGTCCTCTGTGTAAAGTACACAATCACCCTATTTAACGCTGTTATCCCTGTCTACTGGCGACAGACATAGAAAAACATACCGCATACACAGCCGATCCGGCGCCTATTATCTGATTTTTTCAGCCGCCCACTGTGTTCTCCCGGAAAACACAACCGTCCGGCAATCCAGTTGCTAATCCGAACCGAAAAAACATAAAAACGGGCTGATCGCGCCGCTTTCGCGCGCCCAGCCCGCCTTATTATAAGCTATAAGCATTCCATTTAGCCTGTCCCAAGGAGTTTTCTCCGTCCTGTGTCGTTATTGTCAACCGGCCTACTCCGGTATACCTCTTTCCTTGGCCTTTGCCCTACGGGAAATCTGCTCGTCATCATCCTACAGGATTAGAGCTGATACGGTACTAGATCACTTTTTTCCTCTCCCGCATAAAGCGGACAAACTGCTCGGTTAGCTGCGGATCAAACTGGCCGCCGCTGCCTGTTTCAACATGAGCCACGCCCTGCGCCCTGGTCATAACAGCGCCATAGGGACGTTCATGAGTAACGGTGTCAAATACATCGATCAGCGAAAACAACCTGGCCAGCAGGGGAATTTTATCACCCTTTATGCCATAAGGATAACCCTTGCCATCCCAGCGTTCATGAAGAGCCAAAATAACCTCGGCCAACACCGCCTCCCCGATGGCCTGCGCCATTCGGTAGCCGATATCGCTGTGGCTTTTGACCAGTTCCCATTCCTCAGTTGACAAGGTTGTCTGTTTCCCCAGTATATCCCTGGGGATGGCCACTTTGCCAATATCGTGGAGTGCCGACAGCAGCACCAGCGGTTTCATATCCGGCCCGTCCATATCCAGGCCGATATACGTGGCAAACTCAGCGGCCAACTGACACACTCTGGCGCTGTGCCCGGCTTCTTCAAAGCAACGGGTATGCAGGGTATTTTCCATACCCATGATGATTTCCCGCCGCACTGTCCGGCTTTCCAGCAGCTTATGGCTGTACATCCGGCTTTCCGCGATACCGAACAATTCGGCCAGGGTAGCAAAGCCGTCCTCCCTGGTCGCCATGCCAATGGCGGCACTCAATGGAATAGGGGTGTTCGCCCGTTGCCGGCAGGCCGTCCGGATTTTGCAGCAAACCGCTTCGCATTCCTGACTGCTTGTGAGCGGCTGTAAGATCAAGAACTCATCGCCGCCCCAGCGGACAATAATATCGGTGGAACGGCTGGACTGTTTCAACACCTCGGCCATCGCCATCAGCAGGCTGTCGCCCTCGTGATGACCGAATACGTCATTTACCAGTTTAAGCCCGTTCATATCTATCAGAATGACACTTAACGGCGAAAACTCCATCTTTTCCAGTTCGGCGCGCATCATTTCAATATAAGCCCGGTTATATAGAGTAGTCAGTTTGTCATGGTAACTGAGATACCTGATTTTTTCTTCTGCTTTCTGCTTATCGCTGATATCGGTCAATACCAGCATGATCACCTGGCGATTAATGCCGTCACAGGGCTGTAAAATCTGTTTGCATTCCACATAGACCACTTTCCGGTTGATATGAAAAACCGGTGGCAATTGCTGCAACAGCTCATTCCCTTCAGTTTCATCGACCAGAAACACCTGACTCAGCAACTCCGCCAGTTCTTCCTGCTCGCCCTCGGGGTCCAGCAGCTCGACAATACCGGCACCGTTGATCTTACCGCCAAAAATACGGAGACATTCCGCACTGTAATACCGGTTTACCCGTAAGTCCGCTCCGAAAGTCAAAAAACCCTGGTTGGCATGATCCAGCAAATTTTGCATATCATGCTGGTACTGCTGCAAAAATTTCCCCTGCGTATCACTGATCCGAAACGTTTTACGGGTCATTTGCAGCAGCCGCCGGTAATTCTCGGCCAGTTCACGGTAACGGGGCAAGAGCGCATTGTCCGCATAGCGGGGATCAACCAAGTCACTCATCGTCTGGAGCAAAACCTGCTGCTCATTCCCAAACAGTTCTTCATCTTTTATCGTCCAGCTTACCTTATTGATCTTATTGGTAGTATTCATACTTCTCACCTTCTGACCTCATACGTCTTCCTCCAGCGGAATCAGACGGAAAGGCAGTTCCAAATCTTCCTGAAACTTCACCGCACATTCCTGCGCTACTTCGTTATCCCTGTCATAATACCACTGGACGACAACCTGCTTGCCTGACCGATACGCCGCCGCCAGCTTCTCCAAGAGCAGCAGGATGCACTTGGTACTGCCGGCATTGATATAAGGTATCTGGAAATAAAGCTCCAGCAGCATGGAACTTTCACACCCCGCTAAATATTCGTCCAGCCACTGAAAAACGGGCCCATAAAAGGCAAACGCATTATCCGGATAAGATTGTCCAATTATTTTCAGCCTATGCCGATCCTGTTCAAACAAAATCCCTGGCGTAGAACTGGTTTGCTCAATATGTAATGGCTTCATAATATCCTGGTTTCTCCTTTTATATTTACAAAGAATACCTTTTCGCCAGTCTTCACCCTATTCCCTTCCTATCGTCGTTTTCCGGTACGGTTTTGGCAAGAAATAATTTTTTAAACCCCGCATCGTCTGGCTGATGACCCGCTTCGACTTGACACACCCGCCGTCTTGGCTTTATTCTAAGGAAACAGAGTTCTTTTTCAAGAACCGCACTGACAAAAACCGCATTCCGCCTGTGATTGTCACGGATCTATCCCGTCCATCCATGGCGAACAACAAAGGAGAAGATATCCGATGACCACCTCGTTTCGTACTGTGCTTTGCACCGGCCTGCTGTTGGTGCTATTAACCGGCTTAGGCTGCTCCCAACAGGCGCCGGCCAAACCGGCTGAACCGGCCCGGGAAACGCAGCAGGCGCAAAGCGCCGATGTCAAAAACCGGACTGCCGTCTTTGAAACCTCCAAGGGCACCTTTAAGGTTGAACTGTTTGACGATAAAGCGCCCAAAACGGCCGGTAATTTTGCCACCCTGGCGCAAAAGGGCTTCTATAACGGTCTGATTTTCCACCGCGTTATCGATAACTTCATGATCCAGTCCGGTGATCCCAACGGTAATGGCACCGGCGGTCCCGGCTACACCATTCCCGATGAATTCAGCCCTGACTTAAAGCATGACAAGGCCGGCATTCTCTCCATGGCCAACCGTGGTCCCAACACAGGAGGCTCGCAGTTTTTCATCACCCTCGATGCCACGCCCTGGCTGGACAATAAGCATGCCGTCTTCGGCCGGGTAACGGAAGGCATGGATGTGGTGAAAGCCATTGGCAAAGTCAAAACCGGCGCCCAGGATAAACCATTGGAAGATGTGGTAATCAAAAAAATAACGATAGTGCTTCCGCCGGCGGAATGATGGAGTATGGCACCGAGAATTTTTTTCAGCAGGCAAGGCGGAGGAAGCGCACATATCGCACATATGTAAGCCGACGACAACGAAGTCTGCTGGAAAAAAGGCCGGTGATATACGGTCTTTCGCCGGAGGAAACCCTAGGATAGGAATGTTCCATTATGAAAAGAACCAAAGCCAACCTGCTGCTGCTCTTAACCTCCGCCATTTGGGGCTTTGCTTTTGTGGCCCAGCAAGTGGGCATGGACCACATTGGTCCCTTTACTTTTACCGCCGTACGGTTTGCGTTGGGCAGCGCCTCACTCATTCCGCTGATTCTCTATTTTAAGAAAACCGAAAAGCCCGCACCGGCGGCCACTGCCAATACCACCTATGTCGGTCTGGCAGCCGGCTGCATCCTGTTCTGCGGCGCTTCGCTGCAGCAGGTGGGCCTGCTGTACACCACGGCAGGCAAGGCCGCCTTCATCACCGGCCTTTATACCGTACTGGTGCCAATTGCCGGCATCTTTTTAAAGCAACGTACCAGCCTCATTACCTGGCTCAGTTCGCTGCTGGCCGTCACCGGGCTGTTTTTCCTGTGTGTTAAGGAAAATCTCACGCTGTCTTACGGTGACCTGCTGGAGCTGGTCGGGGCTTTCTTCTGGACGGCTCACATTATCCTGATCGATCACTTCTCCCATAAGGTGGACAGTCTCAAGCTGGCTTCGGTTCAGTTCGCCACCTGTTCGGTTTTAAGCCTGACCGCCGCCCTGGCTTTAGAGACCATCACGCTTGACGGCATCCGGCTGGCCGGCATTCCCATCCTGTACGGTGGTCTGGCCTCGGTGGGCATTGCTTACACCCTGCAGATCATCGGCCAGAAATATGCCTCGCCAACCCACGCTTCCATCATTCTCAGCCTGGAAACGGTGTTTGCCGCCATCGGCGGTTATCTGTTTCTCCAGGAAATCCTGGGTGTACGGGAACTTTGGGGCTGCCTCTTAATGCTGAGCGGTATGCTGCTCTCGCAGCTAAAAGGAACAGCCCCTCACGACAACAAGACGGCTGCCTGACAGGCCACGCTGAAGAGGCCGTTGCGCTAAGAAAGCGCAACGGCCTTATTTTTTTTGGTTCCGGTTTGGCCTTTTCCGGAAAAATACATTCCGCAGGATGAAAAATTGCCAGCTTACGTTAAGAAATCCGCCTGTGCCCTTTGGGTAGTTGTTTGAGCGAAGCGAGTTTACGGATTTTAGTAAGCTGGCAATTTTTCACATGATCAGAAAGCATAGACTTTCTGATCATAAGTAAGAACGACTAAGGCTTCTGTCTTCGTCCTTAGGGACTCGACACAAGCCAAGTCTTTTCTTAAGTATTTTGGAGGACAGGCCTAGCCTTTTGGGTCCCTTTGTGGCAATGACAAAGGGACAACAAGCTTTTTCTCCACACATACGGACTGTTTAAATAAACAAAATTATTTTGCGACAGCAGCCTATTACTTTTTCTGAACCGCTTCCGCCAGTTCATTTAAATAGGTCCACCGATCCAAGAGTTCGCTTAAGCGGGCATTGGTCTGCTCCTGCAACGCCACCAACTCCTGCAGGCGGGTGAAATCACTGCCACCGACGGCTATCTGCCCGTTGATGAGCGCCAACTCCGCCTCCACGCCGGCAATGACCGTTTCAATCTCCTCATACTCCCGCTGCTCCTTAAAGGACAGCTTGCGGGGCCGTACACTGTCCTTCACCGCAGCGGCCGGCTCCGGCACTGGCGGCTTGTTCTTGGGTATTTCCTCCTGTTCGCGGGCCGCTGCGGCATAATCACTGTAACCGCCGATATAGGGTTTGATGCGGCCTTCTCCCTCGAAAGCGAAGATTTTATCCGTCACCCGGTCCAGAAAATACCGGTCATGAGATACGGTGATCACAGCACCGGGAAAATCATCCAGGTAATCTTCCAGGACGGTCAGCGTCTGAATATCCAGATCGTTGGTCGGTTCATCAAGCAAGAGGACATTGGGCGCTTCCATCAGCACCCGCAGCAGGTAGAGACGCCGCCGTTCACCGCCGGACAACCGGCCGACAGGCAGCCACTGCAGGGCCGGTGGGAATAAAAACCGCTCCAGCATCTGGGCTGCCGTAATGTGGCCGCCGTCGGCTGTCGGCAGAATATGCCCGGCTTCCTTGATGTAGTCAATCACCCGCAGGTTTTCATCCATCTCCCGGCCTTCCTGCGAAAAATAGCCGATTTTAACGGTTTGACCGATGTCCACACTGCCGGCGTCAGGCAGCAATTGGCCGGCAATGATATTGAGCAGGGTGCTCTTGCCGCTGCCGTTAGGCCCGACAATCCCCACCCGGTCCTGTTTCAGGACAATGTAACTGAAATCCCTGATACACGTGCGCCCGTCAAAGCCTTTGGTTACTTCCTGCAGCTCAATAATCTTCCGCCCCAGCCGGCTGGATACGGCGCTGATTTCCAGCTTGCCGGCAGCCTCGTCCGGTTTGTCGTTCTGCAGGGTTTCAAACCGTTCAATCCGGGCCTTCTGCTTGGTACTGCGCGCCCTGGCGCCCCGGCTGATCCAGGCCAGTTCCTGCCGGAGCAGGTTCTGCCGTTTCCGTTCGGACGCTTCGGCCAGTTCCTCCCGTTCGGCTTTCTTCTCTAAAAACAGGCTGTAATTGCCGCTATAGCTGTACAGCCGTCCTTTATCCAGTTCAATAATCCGATTAGCCACACGGTCAAGAAAATACCGGTCATGAGTGACCATGATCAGTGCACCTTTGCGCTTTTGCAGATACTCCTCCAGCCAGGACACTGTCGCGTTGTCGATATGGTTGGTCGGCTCATCCAGGATGAGCACATCGGCTGGTGTGATCAGCGCCCCGGCCAGGGCAATCCGTTTGCGCTGGCCACCGGACAGCGTACTGACGAGACCGGTAAACTCCTGGATACCCAGCTTGGTTAAAATACTCTTGGCTTCGCTTTCCAGTTGCCACGCATGGTGAGCGTCCATTTGCTGCGACAGGGCAATCAGCCGCTGGGCGGCCGCGGCATCGCCCGGCCGCTCCTGACTGGCCAGCAGCGCCGCTTCATACTCCCGCAGCAGCCGCATAACCGGTGAATCGCCCTTAAACACCTGCTCCAGAACGGTGGCTGTTTCATCAAAGTCAGGGTTTTGCGGCAAGTATTCCAAATGGATGCCGCCGCCCCTGACAATCCGGCCGCTGTCAGCCTGTTCCCGTCCGGCGATAGTTTTTAAGAAGGTGGATTTCCCCGTGCCATTAACACCGATCAGCCCGATCTTATCGCCCTCATCCACACCAAAGGTAACCTGTTCAAACAGCATTCTCACGCCATAGCTTTTCGCCAATTCTTCGACTGATAAAAGATTCATCGTTTCTACCCTTTTCCTTTTCTTTGCAAAATCCGCTCCAGGGTGGCGGCAAATGCCCGGTCATCCTCACCGGTACGCGGCCGGGGGCCTTTGGTCCGGCCGCCGCCGCGGCGAAACCGGGCCTTCATTTCCCGTTCCTCCAGCAAAAAATCCATCGTTTCCGGCAGATATTCACGGCCTGACGGACTAAAGCAGTAAGCCTGTTTCCCTAAAATCATCGCGGCCAGTCCCCAGTCCTGAGTGATCACCACATCGCCGGCACCGGTCAGGTTGACGATCTTTACATCAGCCTCCTGTGCCGCATTGCCGACCACAATATGGTGATCGGAAACAATCTGATGGTTAAAACTGGCCACCGTCCAGACTGGGCACTGGTATTGCCGGCCCAGGTCCAGACAGCATTGCAGCGCGGCTTTGGGGCAGGCGTCGGCGTCAATGATAAGCTTCATGATGCCCCTCCCCGCTGCGCCGGGACAGGCGGCAAAGCCGGCGCACCGGCCTGGTCGTTAAAAGTCGCCCGGCAGGTCGGAAAGGCCGTACAACCCCAAAAAGGTCCGTTCCGGCCGTTCTTAAGCTGCAAGGCTCCCTGCTGACAGCGCGGACAGCGGTATTTGGGCAGCTGCGGCACCCCATCCAGATCATCACAGGAAGCCTTGCACACCGGATAGCGCGAACAGCCCCAGAACTTACCGTTGCGGCCTTGCCTGAGCTGCAGCGCCCCCTTGCCGCACTGGGGACAGGGATGCTCCCCTTGCACAGGCAGCGAAGCGGCCAGCGCCGTCCGGCAAATTTCTCGGGTAAAGTCGATTTGCTGACGGATAAACTCCTCCAGGCTGGCCTCGCCGTCGGTCATCAATTGCAGCTGGCTTTCCCAGTGGGCCGTCGAATCAGGGTAGGTCAAGGTATCGGGCAACGCGTCAATCAAAAGATAGGCAGGCTCGGTAGGCACCAGATACTTCTTGCGGCCTTCCTCCCGGATAAAGCCGCGCTGCACCAGTTCCTTGATCATCGTGGCCCGGGTCGCCTCGGTGCCAATGCCGCTGACATCTTTGAGCTGCTTTTTCAGGTCCGGGTTCTTGACGTATTTATGAATTTCCTTCATGGCTGCCAGCAGCGTAGCCGCCGTAAACCGCAGCGGCGGCCGGGTGGTTTTCTTATCAGCCGTTACCTTGAGACAGGTGGCGGCATCACCCTCCGTCATTGCCGGCAGAATGCCTTCTTCCTCGTCCTTCTTATCATCCGGCTCAGCGGCATACAGCTCCTTCCAGCCAAGCTCGCGGACAACGCGGCCGCCGGCCGTGAAGATCTCCTGCTCATGGACCACATCCACCTTGGTCTGACTGTAGGTATGGATAGGATAAAACTGGGCCACATAGGCCTGGGCAACCAAAAAGTAAATATGTTTTTCCATCTCGCTCAGTTTAGCGAACGAACAGCGTTCCACCGTAGGAATAATGGCATGGTGGGCGGTGATTTTTTTATCGTTCCAGGCCCGGCTCGTGATGGAGTGGTCGGCCTTTGCCGACCACGCCGCCAGTTCGTCCTGCTCCAGCGCCGCCAGGTTAGCCAGAATGGCCGCTGCATCGTCCCGCTGGGATTCGGGTAAATAGTCACAGTCCGAACGGGGATAACTTGTCAGTTTTTTCTCATACAGCTTCTGTGCCGTATCCAGCACATGCTGCGGATTGTAACCGTAGCGCTTGCCTGCCAGCACCTGGAGGGCCGACAGCGATAGCGGCAGCCGCTGGGGCTCCCGTTTATCCGTCGTCTCGCAGGTGGCAATGACCGCCGTGGCCTGGCTGTCCTTCAGACGTGCCAGCAGCTCTTCCATAACGGCCTTGTCGGCCAGACGCCCTTCGCTGTCCAGTCCGGCCTGTCCCTCCCGCGGTTTCCAATAGGCGGTAAAGTTGCCGTTAGCATGGGCAAAATCAGCCTTCACCGTAAAATAGTTCTCCTGCTTAAAATCGGCGATTTCCCGTTCCCGGCGCACCACCAGGGCCAGCGTCGGGGTTTTCACCCGGCCGACCGGCAGCGTGATGCGGTGACCGGCCTGCTGGGCGGCCAGCGTATAAGCCCGTGACACATTCATACCAATCAGCCAGTCGGCTCGTGAACGGGCCAGGGCCGACTGTTTCAGATTAAAAAAGTCCTGATTTTCCCGCAAATGCCCGATGGCCTGGCGGATGCTTTTTTCATCCAGGGCCTGCAGTAAAATCCTTTTAACCGGCTTGCGGTTATCCACATAGTCCAGCACCTCGTCAATTAGGAGCTGCCCCTCCCTGTCGGGGTCACCGGCATGAACAATCTCGGCAGCTTCGTCAATCAGCCGCCGGACAATCTCAAATTGTTTTTTTGACGATTCGGCAATAATCAGCTTCCATTCGTCCGGGATGATCGGCAAATCCTCCATCCGCCATTTTTCATATTTGGCATCGTACTCATCGGGTTCCGCCTGCCGCAGGATGTGGCCAAAACCCCAGGTTACCACACCGTCGCCGGTTACGATATAACCGTCCCGGCGACTCAACGGCCCTGGCAGGCATTTGGCAATCTCCGCTCCCATACTGGGCTTTTCGGCAATATATAACTTCATACTGTCTCCTTTTTTCCATTCCGGCGGCCTGCCGCCCGAACGGCCTGTTACGCGGACCCAGTACCGTGCAACCACTAATCCCATACTATTCTGGCGGAATATTTCTGCCTATGTATGGTTTTAGAGGTTACGCGATACCAGCCGCTCCTGAACCACGGCTGTATTCATGTCACAGCAGCAATTCCACTAAAATTCTCTGACCTTAACCTGCAATAGTTCGGCCAGGTGCAAGAAATCCTGCGCCGCCGTTTCCTGTCCGGCCCGCAAGGCCAGCACGGCGCAGGTCCGCGCATCGTGCAGGGCATTATGATGCTCAAAGTCAATGGAAAACCGGCTGGCCAGCGTGGACAGTTTATAATTATCCAGTCCTGCCCAGGCCTTTTGGGCGATCTCCACGGTACAGGCATACCGAAAGGACGGCTTGGGCAGCTTGTACACCGCCAGTATACTGCGCAGCACCCCTATGTCAAAGGCGGCATTATGGGCGATGACAATTTTATTATCCAAATGAGGTCTGATCCGGTCCCATAGCTCGGCAAAGGTGGCTTTATCGGCCACATCAGCCGCCGTAATACCGTGAATCCGGGTATTCCAATAGTCAAATCTAAGCTCCGGCGGCCGGATCAGCGAATAGGCCGACCGGACAATCCGCCCCTCTTCCACCGTGACGGCTGCCATACTGCAGACGCTGGAACGGCTGCGGTTAGCAGTTTCAAAGTCAATGGCTACATAGTTCATACTATTACACACCGGTACCTTGTCCTGGTTAAAGGTCCAGGTTAGCTTACTGTACCGCCAACTCCTATATAAAAATGATTCTTTATATATTCGCTTTTTGGGAGCCACATCCTGCTAAGCGTCCCTGACGCTCATTCGGGCCTCAGGGAACCGCTGATTTAATGAGCCTGCCAGCCTGGTGAGAGATTTTTTCGGCTGGCAAGGAAGTAAACCGCAGGAATAGCGGCCCCTATTTCAAGGTTTTGCTGACGTAGCCAGCCGGAAAAAGATCCGTTAGTGGTTCACCAACTTTGAAAGTGCAAATTAATTTACGGGAATTTTTTCGTAAGGCAAGGCGGAGGAGACGCACCTATCGAACATAGGTAAGTCGACGACAACGAAGGCTTGCGAAAAATAGGCCGTCAGTATTCACAGGTTTAGGGTTGATGAGGTACTAGACTGCGCGGTGTGAATAAATCAGGGGTTCCTTAAGCCGGCCAGATTCTTAAGCTTGACCGAGGAACGGTAAAACTCCAGCAGCCCCTCGTCGCGCATGCGGCCCAATTCACGGGACAGGGCGGTACGGGACACCTGAAGGAAATCAGCCAGTTCGCCTCGGTTATGGGGCAGCGTAAAGGATAGTTTGCCGCTATGGCGCTGCTGCTCCAGAAGATAGGCCGTCAGCCTGGCTCGCAGGCTTCTCATGGACAAATACTCAACCTTACGGTGCAACAGCAACGCCCGCTCCGAAATAATCAGCAACAGGTTTTGCAAAAGCTGCGTGCCGGCCCGGTCATCGACCGCACAGCCCTGTAACAGCCGTTCCGGCGGCAAAAAGGCGACGGCACAGTCGCTCTGCGCCACCACGGTTGCCGGCCAGCGCCGCTCCCGGGAAAAGGCCGCCATTTCGCCAAACAAATCTCCCGCCGACAGCGCCGCCATGATCACCCGGTCCCCGGCCACCGTTTCTTTAAGCACCTGGGCCTGCCCGGTTATCAATACACCGATGCCTGCCATCGGCTCACCGGCTGCCGTCACATAGGCCCCCTTGGCATAGCTGAGGACCGCAGGCTGTAAAAAGGCCAGCATATCCGGCAGCGCCGCGGCGGGCACAGCACGAAACAGCGCCGAACCGGCCAATACTTCCCAACGCTTATCCATTCTCATACCCTCATGTTGGTAGCCATGGCTACCGACTTTTTCTTTTTATTATATTACAATCAAGGTAATAACGACAGTGGTGGTTTGTTTACCTGATCAATGAACCACTGTATAACAGGAGGAATCATCATGCTGCGAAAAATTATTCACATAGAAGAATCACGTTGTAACGGCTGCGGCCTCTGCATTGACGCCTGCCATGAGGGAGCGCTGCGGCTGATTAACGGCAAAGCCCGTTTGATCTCCGACGCCTATTGCGACGGTCTGGGGGCCTGCCTGCCGGAATGCCCCACCGGGGCCATCCGTATCGAAGAACGGGAGTCTGTTCCCTTCGATGAAGAGCTGGTTAACAAACACTTGGCCGCCAAAAACCACTCCTTGCCACCGGCTTCGGGCTGTCCCGGCAGCCGTTCCCGGCTGCTCCAGGCGGAATCTGCCGCCGGTCCGTCGCCGGCGGCCGGTCAGCCGGTTCCCTCGGCTTTGCGCCAGTGGCCCTGTCAGCTCCAGTTGATTTCCGTTCAGGCCCCCTACTTTACGGATGCCGACCTGCTCGTCGCCGCCGATTGTACCGCTTACGCCTACGCCAACCTGCATGCCGATTTTATGACCGGCAAGGTCACGCTGATCGGCTGTCCCAAACTGGATCACGCAGCCTACGCCGACAAGCTGACCGCTATCTTACAGCTGCATTCGGTCCGCAGCCTGACCCTCCTGCGTATGGAGGTTCCCTGCTGCGGCGGTCTGGCCCAGGCCGCAGAAGAGGCGGTGGCAGCCTGCGGCAAAGCCATTCCGCTGCGCCTTGTGACCATCGGCATCGACGGTCATGTACTGGCCGACTCCGCTGCTACCATCTGACCGGACAGGAGTCCCGTTTAAAAGCCTATTGACAGGCAGCCGCTCATCCATTACACTTAAGCCATAGCAAGAATATACCATGGCGATGAACGGGAATAGTAGAAGTGTGAAAGGGTTTCAGAGAGCCGGAGGTTGGTGCGATCCGGTACATTTCAGACTTTGAACTCGCCTGTGAGCTGCAGCCCGATGACTAGGTAGGGTGTGCCGGAGTTCCACCGTTACAGGGATAGATGGTGTTGGCCGTCGAACAAGCGGGTTCTTTATTGAACCAATTAGAGTGGTACCACGAGTTTACCCCCGTCTCTATCTATATAGAGACGGGGTTTTTTAGTTGTCCGCCGCCGGCAGCGGATAACGACAGTCCATACAGGAACCAAACAGGCTATTTAAAAAAGGGGGATATGAGAATTATGGGAAGAAAGATTGTTGTATTGGATACTACCTTGCGCGACGGCGAACAGGTACCTGGCGCCAAGCTGAATCTTCAGGAAAAGCTGCGGATTGCCCAGCAGCTAAAAACGCTTAAGGTTGATATTATCGAGGCCGGTTTCCCGATCTCTTCGCAGGGTGATTTCGAAGCCGTCCGGCGCATTGCCAAAGAAGTGGTGGACGGTCCGGTGATTACGGCGCTGGCCCGGGCAGTCAAGGCCGACATTGACGCAGTCTACGAAAGTGTCAAGGAAGCCCAGAAACCGCTTATTCACATTGTGCTGGGCGTCTCCGACTCTCATATTCAGGCCAAACTGCGCAAATCCAAGGAAGCCATTATGCAGATGGGCGTCGACGCGGTCAAATACGCCAAGACACTGCTGCCGGAAGTCCAGTATTCCACCGAAGACGCCACCCGTGCCGATTTTGAATACCTTTGGCAGACGATTGAGGCAGCAGTCAAAGCAGGCGCCACCATCATCAATGTGCCTGACACGGTGGGCTATGCCGTGCCGGAAGAATTCGGCGAACTCATCCGCAAGCTGAATTACCGCCTGAAAAACACCAATGACAAAGTGCTGCTCAGCGTGCACTGCCACAACGACACCGGCCTGGCCACTGCCAATACATTGGCAGCGGTGAAAAACGGCGCCGATAAGGTGGAATGTACCCTCAACGGCATCGGCGAACGGGCCGGCAACGCGGCGCTGGAGGAAGTGGTTGTCGGCATCAGGCTTCGTGCCGATTACTACGGTGCTTACACCAATATTGCCACCAGGGAAATCAAAGCCACCTCCACCCTGGTCAGCAATCTGATGGGCCTTGAGGTCCAGGTGAATAAAGCCGTCACCGGCGACAATGCCTTTGCCCATTCCTCCGGCATTCACCAGGACGGTCTTCTGAAGGACCGCGGCACTTATGAAATTCTGCGTCCCGAGGACGTTGGAGTCGAAAACATGGAATTGATTCTCACCGCCCGTTCCGGCCGCCACGCCTTTAAAAGCGCCATTGCCCCTTTCCTGCACGGTCAACCGTCAGAGGCCGACTTTGAACAGCTCTTCGCGCGGTTCCTGGAACTGGCCGACATGAAAAAGGAAATCTACAACCACGATCTTTATCACATTGCCGAAGCCTACTATGCGGCCCGGGAGGATAATCCCTACGCTGGCGCCGAAAGTCTCTACGAGCTGCAAACCCTGCAGGTGGTCAGTAACGATATTTTTCCCTCGGCCAGTGTCAAAATACGCTGCGGCAATCAGATTTTTAAAGACAGCGCCGTCGGCGACGGTCCGATTGACGCGCTGTACAAGGCTATCAATCAGGTGGTTAAGCTGGACGTCCAGCTTCTGGAATACAAAATCAGCAGCATCAGCAAAGGCAACGAAGCCCTCGGCCGGGTCCACCTCAAAATCTCCCATAACGGTGTCATTCATAGCGGCAAAGCCGTCGATACCGACATCATCAAAGCCAGTGCCGAAGCGTACTTAAGCGCGCTTAACCAGGTCCTGCTGGAAAGCTGGAAGGCCGAGCGAAGCGCCGTTCAATAACGCCGGCCATAGCGCCGAAAAAATAACCAGGCTGCCGCTGGCGACAGCCTGGTTATTTCCTTACATCCCCAATAGATTGAGCGTTCCCTTATCAACAACACCGGTTATCTTAACCCCTTTGTCATGCTGAAGCCGTTTGACGGCCGTTTCGGTATCGCGGTTGAAGAAGCCGTCCGCCCGTCCCTCCAGGTAGCCCAGTTCCTGCAGCTTCCGCTGCAGTTGCACCACATCGGCGCCCATCGACGCATAGCGCAGCGTCCGCTGCATACGGTACTGCTGATCTACGATACGGACCGGTGTCCCCACAGGCACCCATTCGAACAGTTCCTCCACATCCTTGTTGCGCAGCCGGACACAGCCATGGCTGATAAACTGGCCAATACTCCAGGGACGGTTTGTGCCATGAATCCCATAACCGCCCCAAGGCACATCCAGTCCCAGAAAACGGGTCCCCATAATATCGCCCGACCGGTGAGCTTTCCAGATAACCGTCCAATCGCCGATAGGAGTGGGCGTATCGTTGTCGCCGACGGCAATCCGGTATTGCTTATAGAGCACCCCGTCATTATAAACCTCAAGTATCCGGCTGGGAATTTTTATGATCAGGGAGATCTTTCCCTTGGGCGGTTGCAGCGGCTGATTGGGCAGAGCTGCCAGTTCCATCTCGTCCCAGTATTCAAAGCCGATCAGACTAAGAAATATGCCGGCAAACACCAGCGAAGCAAGCGTGAAGTAGATACGGGTTTTTCTGAGAAGCATTGCTCGCAACGTAACACATCCTCACTTAAACGCACTATTTCTACCATATATATGTGGCATATGGCGAGGATATCCCTCTACTATAAAAACACAAAGGGACTGCTGCCTGCTTTTAACTGCAGGCAGCAGTCCTTTTTCTTTAGCGTTTCCGTTACGTATCCTTATTGCTGCAACTGCTCCAGCTTCTGACGTTTTAGATTAAGCTGCGTCAGTTTGGCATAGTCAACCGGTTCCAGCTTGTCGCCATACTGAGCAGCCAATAATTTCTCCACTTCCGACGGCGGCAGCGTATAGGCTGCTACGGCGGAGCTTTTTTTATTTTCGCCGTGAATTTTGGACACCCTCCCTTCCCTAATACCTGATCCGCCTTAATCCGGCAAGTCCTGGCGGTCTATTTTTTACGCTCTTTGTTGTAGCCGGTCAGCATACTCCCGGTATGCCTCCCGTCGCTTTATACTGCGAAAAATAGCCTCGCCATTCTCCTACCATGTAAGACTGACAAGGTACTATATAGTGTGCCCATTTTAACGAAAAAGTCTCAAAAAAATTCCACCGGCCGTGGCATTCAACGCTCCCGGCTCCCCGGCAGGGTAAAGCCCCGGCCCAGTACTTCCGCCGCGTCGCTAACAATCATAAAGGCATTGGGATCGGCATTTTGCACCAGAAATTTTAGTTTGGCAATCTGAGTAAGGCTGACGACGACAAAAATCACCTGCTTGGCCTGGCGGGTAAAGGCTCCCTCCCCCCGCAGAATGGTGGCACCCCGCCCCACTTCCTTCAAAATAGCCTTGGAAATCTCATCCGTATTGTAAGAAATGATATATACCGTCTTCCGGCGATTAAAGCCTTCCACCACTTTGTCGGTAAGATTGGCACCGATAAACATGGCGATCAAGGTTAAAATAGCAGGTTTAAGGCCAAACAAGGCAGCGGCGACCAGCATGATCAGGCAGTTAGCGGCAAATCCCACCAGCCCTACATTAAAGGAGTAGTGTTTCTTGATAATGGCGGCCACAATATCCAGACCACCGCCGCTGCCGTTGACCCGGAAAATAATCCCCGAGCCGATGCCGCTGACCACACCGCCGGCAATGGCTGCCAGCAAGGTATCGTCCAGAACATTCCAGCCTCCCAGAAAGCGGGTCGCATCAACGGCAAAAGAAAACATGATAATGCCGTAGATGCACAAAACAGTATAATCTTTGCCCAACTGACGATAAGCGGCGTACACCAGCGGAACATTCAGCAGAAAATTCTGCACCCCGATAGGCAGGCCGAACAATAAGTAAGAAATAATGGCAATACCGGTTACACCACCGCTCAACAGCTGGTGGGGTACCAAAAAAAGATTAATTGATGCGCTGGAAATAAAGCAACCCAGCGCTACCGCGACATATTGTCCTACTCTCGCCTTCATAGCTTCCTCCTCTGACCGGCCGACCGCACCGGCAGTTACTGTCCAGCCGCACCACCGGTGCTGCGACAAGTCCACCTTAAGGTTGACACGGTACTATTTTTTACATAAAAAAAGGCTTTCAACCGTTTTTCGAAAAACTTCTGTCTTTATCGGCAGTCTCCCATTTTATAGTAGCAGAAAACACTACGGTTGACTACCGTCCGGTTGTACCGTTTAAAAAACTTAGCCTGCTGTAACATTATTACGACTCCCCCATATCATATAGCAAAGGGGTAATTCCCGAGGGGGCGTGTTTTCAAACTGTCCGAGACGTTCCCTGGCGGTGCCTTTTGTGCCATACTTGGTTAAACTTCTTTGAAATAGAGGAGCCTGCCATTCCTGCAAAAATTTTGCCTTGTCTGGCGCAAAATCATTCGCCATGGAACATTCCGTTAGTTTGAAAACACGCCCAAATTGTTAGCCTGCGCTAACCGTTTTTTTGCCCCCTCATGTTAGCTGAGGCTAACCTTATTTTAAATTTTTCACTGCCTTAGGCAGTCAGGAGGTATTGTACAATGCAAATGATAAATGATCCCGTTTCTCTGGCCGAAATTATGGTTGGCTCCTCTTGCCGCATTTCTTCGGTAGAACTGGACGGCTTACTCCGCCGCCGGGTATTGGACTTAGGTATTGTGCCGGGCACACCGGTCGAGTGTGTGCGTCGCAGCCCGGCCGGTGATCCTATTGCCTATCGGGTGCGCGGCACCACCATTGCCCTGCGCAACCATGATGCCAGTCTAATCAAGGTTTACCCCAATGAATAACGGAGGCGATATCCATTGAATAAGCAAATCGAAAATCGCTCTCAGGTGCTGCAGGAACATTTCGGCATTACCGCCGATTCCCAGCAGTTCATCATCGCGCTGGCCGGCAATCCCAATGTCGGCAAAAGCACTGTATTTAATGCCCTGACCGGCCTTAGGCAGCATACCGGGAATTGGCCCGGCAAAACGGTAGATAATGCCCAAGGCTTGTTCACTCACCACAAACAGAATTTTTTGCTGGTCGATCTGCCGGGAACCTATTCCATTCTGGCCCATACGGTGGAAGAAGAAGTGGCCCGTGATTTCATCTGCTTCGGCAAACCCGATGCCACACTGGTAGTACTTGACGCCACCTGCCTAGAGCGGAACTTAAATTTGGCGCTTCAGGTCATGGAGATTACCCCTAACTGCATTGTATGCGTCAACTTAATGGATGAAGCCCGTAAAAAGAATATTCACATCGACCTGCCGGCCCTGGAGCGTGAACTGGGTGTTCCCGTCGTTGCCACGGCGGCCCGGCAGGGCGAAGGGCTGGAAAGCTTAAAAGAAACGCTATATCAGGTCAGCATTGGCGTTAAACAGCCTTCGCCCCGTCAGATTACTTATTCACCGGTGGTGGAAGAAGCGGTAGCCGCCTTGCTGCCGGGCATCACCCGCCTGGTTGGCACGGCACTAAACCCCCGCTGGGTAGCGCTTCGGCTGCTTGACGGTGATACCAGGTTCATTGAACAGATCCACCGGCACATTACCCGGCAAACTGCGTTGCCTCTAGCCAAGGAGGTAGCAGCCATATGAGCGGAACCGTCAAGCCCATCACCAGCCTGTCCGAGACTCTCGCCACGGCGGATGCCCTCCGCCGTGGCACCGGCACCCAGTTGGGCGACATTATTGTTACCGATATCTATGCCAATGCCGAGCAAATTACGCAAAAAGTAGTCCGCCGTTCCCGGGAAACGGCCCGTTCCTGGGACCAAAAGCTGGATGATATTGTTACCTCGCGGCTTTTTGGTTATCCCATTATGCTGGCCCTGTTAGGTGTTATCTTCTGGATTACCATCGAAGGAGCCAACGTCCCTTCCGACTTATTAGCCGATGCCTTATTTGCCTTCCAGGATCAGCTAACTATTTGGTTTACAGCAGCCGGTTCCCCTGCCTGGCTGCACGGTGTACTTGTCTTAGGTCTGTACCGCGGCCTGGCTTGGGTGGTTTCAGTCATGCTGCCGCCCATGGCCATTTTCTTTCCCCTGTTTACCCTGCTGGAAGATCTGGGCTATTTGCCCCGCGTCGCCTTCAACATGGATCATATTTTTAAGAAATGCAAAGCCTGCGGCAAACAGGCGCTTACCATGTGCATGGGCTTTGGCTGCAACGCCGCCGGTATCGTATCCTGCCGGATTATCGATTCTCCCCGGGAACGTCTGATTGCTATCGTGACCAATAATTTTGTTCCCTGCAACGGACGTTTCCCCACCCTGATTGCCATTGCCACTATCTTTGTCGGCGGTTTGTTTGCTCAACAATTTGAAACACTGGTGGCCGCCGCCGTCATTACCGGTCTGGTTCTCCTAGGTATTCTGACCACTTTCGCCGTTTCCTGGGCACTGTCCCATACGCTGTTAAAGGGAGAACCCTCTTCCCTGGTTCTGGAGCTGCCGCCTTACCGGCCGCCACAGATTGGCGCGATTATTTACCGTTCCTTAATTGACCGCACCTACTTCGTCCTCAAGCGGGCTCTGATTATGGCCGCCCCGGCCGGAGCCATTACCTGGATACTGGCTAATGTGTACATAGGCGACAGCAGTGTTTTAGCCCACATGGCCGACTTTTTGGCGCCCTTCGGCCACGCGGTGGGCATGGACGGTTTCATTCTGCTGGCCTTTATCCTCGGCTTGCCGGCCAATGAAATTGTCGTACCGATTTTACTGATGGGCTATCTGGCTGCCGGGCAGATGACGGAAATAGATTCCCTGGCCGAGCTGGGAGAGATTCTCCTCGCCAATGGCTGGACCTGGCTGACCGCCACCTGCACCATGCTGTTTTGTCTGCTGCACTGGCCCTGCACCACCGCCCTCCTAACGGCCTACAAAGAGTCAGGCAGTCTCAAGTGGACCTTGCTGACCTTCCTCATTCCCACCGTCCTGGCCTTTGGCGTGTGCTTTCTGGTAGCCCAGACAGCCCGGCTGCTGCAGTTAGTATAAACAAATCGAAAGGGAGCCTTCTAACGAAGGCTCCTTGCTTTATTTAGTGGCGATTGTACTTTTCTATTACAGATCACTCTACTCCCGGGAACAGACAACGCCGTCCCGGGAATCGACCACGCAATTTTTCGAACATCTTTTTCCCAGATACAAGCCGTTATCCAGCACCCGCATGCTTTCATCCAACTCGGAATCGGCGGCCAGCACAATTACCGACAACGTGATAGTCAGGGAAAACTCACGGCCGCGATACAGAAAAACCTGTTTGGCAATAGCTGCTCTGACTTGTTCGGCACGCTGTTTCGCTTCAGTCAGTCCGGCTCCCGGCAACAGCATCAAGAACTCCTCACCGCCCCAGCGCGCCAGGTAGTTCTGACTGCCCAGCACTGACCGCATGCATGCCGACACAGTTTTCAGCACCATATCGCCGCATTCATGACCATAGGTGTCGTTTACCTGCTTGAAATTATCAATATCCCCCAAGATGAGCGCACACTGACCGCCTTCCCGTTTCAGCCGTTCCATTTCCTGCTGCAGGGTTTCCATCATGCTGCGACGGTTAGCCAACCCTGTGACGTAATCGGTTTTAGCGGAAATTTCCAGTTTCTCCATCATCTTTTTTAATTCTTCGTTCTTTTGCTCCATCTGTAGAATATATTGCTGCAATGTTTTCTGCGATTGCCTCAGTTCCAGATGGACCTTGATTCTAGCCTGCAGTTCCAATGCGTAGAAAGGCTTGATGATATAGTCCTGACCGCCGCTGCGAAAGCCCTCCACAACATCCCTGATCTGAGTAGCGCTGGTTATAAAGATAACCGGAATATCCGCCAAATCAGAACGGCTTTTCAAAGCGCGGCAAATAGCGAAACCATCGAGACCGGGCATGATAATATCCAATAAAATGAGATCTGGCTGGCAAGCAGCCGCCAGTTCAAGCGCCCGGTTCCCCTCCTGGGCCTCAATAATCTCATGCCTGTCCTGCAGGAAATTACGCACAATTTTTATTTCTACCGGACTGTCATCAACAACCAGTATTTTTGCCATAGTTATCCATCTGCCTTACTTATTTTTATTTATAATTTTCGCCGCCGCGCGAGTTACCGGGAAAATGACGAACAACCGCCGACAAAAAAGCATGCCCCTGCCCGGCCAGATCTTCAGTGAACTCCAAATCATGGGCAATTCCTTTCACGATGCCGCCTTTAGTTTCAATCGCCTGCACCAGCCGGTCCAAGACAGCCAGCACTTCTTTTTTCAGGCTGGCGGTTGCACCAAAATTCAGCAGCAACCGCGGCTCTTCCTCCAGGTGTTCCTGCAGTTCAATCAACAGACTCTGACAGCTAACCGGTGACAATGCGGGATAAATAGCAATTTGTACCACTTTGCCGTCCCGGAAAATCTGATAGGGCGGCAGGCGCACCTCTCCTGCCGTCTTCAGCCGTTCATCCGGCCCGGCAGTCCCCTTCAAACGGCGTACCAGTTCCAGGTGCTTTTGATAATCAAGTTTCTGATTCAGAACATTACCGACAACCTCTGCCACTTTACTGGCAGTAATAGGTTTTATAATAAAATGCCGGGCGCCCCGTTCCAGCGAATCCAGAATAACCGGCCGCTCCTCAATGGCGCTGATAACAATAATCCGCGCCTCAGGGTAACCGGCAATGATCTTGGAGATCGTCTCCGCCCCGCTAATACCCTCCATCGTCATGTCCATCGTCACCACATCCGGTTTGTGTTTGACATATTCAGCAAAGGCCTGTGCCCCATTCGCCGCTTCCGCCACAACCTTATGCCCTAACTCCTGCATGATCTCGATTAATTTTTTCCGGGCAACCGCCGAATCATCTACAATAAGTACACGAGCCATGAGCAGGCTCCCCCTTTTCCGGTTTTTCAGCCGCAGCTAGTGTTTTGACTAAGTTAAATCTTAGGTTAGACAGCATATCTTTTTTCGCACCGCTGCGTTGTCGTCGCCT
This sequence comes from Propionispora vibrioides, assembly GCF_900110485.1. NCBI lineage: Bacteria > Bacillati > Bacillota > Negativicutes > Selenomonadales > Sporomusaceae > Propionispora > Propionispora vibrioides. The sequence goes on from NZ_FODY01000007.1 coordinate 117,214, forward strand.
TACGTATTCCCGATATGCGCGCCTCCTCCGCCTTGCATTGCAAAAAAATCTATACTGCCTAATCCTAATTCACAACTTTGCCAAGACACTAGTACCTTATCAACCCTAAAACAGTAGAATAATGGCGAGGCTATTTTTTACAAGACAAGGCGAAGGAAGGAGACATACCGTAAGTATGCTGCCTGACGACAACGAAGGTCTGCGGAAAATAGACCGTCAGTATTCACAGGATTAGGGTTGACAAGGTACTTAGCCCTGCTTATTCTTCTGCAGCACGGCAACAACACTTTTTAATAATCTGGCCCTGTTTAATTTACCTTCATATAAATCAAATCCGGCCCGCAAGCCTCTTTCCCGGTTGGTTGCACCGCTTAAGGAAGTCAGGGCAATCACCGGTAAATGCTTAAGCTCCTCCCGCGCCCGGATGGTTCGTACCAACTCCAGTCCGTCCATCCGGGGCATCTCCACATCACTGACAACCACATCAAAAACCTGACTGGACAAGGCCGCCAGCGCTTGTACCCCATCCTCCACCACCACAACCTCGTAGCCATCACTTTCCAGATAGCTTTTGGTCACACGGGCGAAAAAGGGAGTATCCTCGGCCAGTAAAATTTTCGCCCGCCGTGGTGCCACAGCGGCCGCCTGCTCCGCCGGAAACTGCTGGGAGGCCTGATAATATTCGGGTACCGCCGCCTGAAACAGAGCATACATATCCAGCAGCGTGACGATATGGCCGTTCACCAGAATAGAACCCAGGGCGCTCTGTCCACTGATATGGCAGCCCTCCAGTTGGATCGGCGTGGAAACCACATCATAAATTTCCTCGGCCATAATGCCAACCGGGAATCTGACAAACCGGGGCAAAATGACATACACCCAGTTACGCTTAGTCTTCCGCCTGCCGAGTGGCAAATGATATTCCGGCCGGATAACACGGATAATCCGTCCCTGAAAGGTAATATACTGCTGCGAACCGATTTTCTGCAAGGCCGTTGCCGCCACCTTCTCCACTCTGGCCACCATCGACAGGTCAACCCCCAGCATTTCGCCGCCGGAGGTCCTAAACAGCAGCAGCCCCGTCTCCTCCGGCCGGGAGGTTTCCTCCGCTGTCGGCCGCAGCTGTTCGTCCTGCAGCCGCAGCTTAGCTTTCAGGTGGACATGTTCCAAATCGAGGATCATCGCAATCCGTCCGTCACCCAGCACGGTTACCCCGGAATAGCAGCCGCTGGTTTTCAGGGCGGCCGGAACCGGCTTTACCAGAATTTCCTCGGTGTCATAAACGGCATCCACCGCCAGGCCGTACCACAAGCTGCCGCTCTTAATTACCAGAATGCGAAAGGTCCGGGTTTCATCGGCGAAATAAGCCGCGCTGTCGGTATTATTTCCGTCCATTTCGAGAATATCGGCGAGCCGGACCAGTGGCAACAGCCGGTTACGCAACCGCAACACCGGCGAGGTCTGAATAAATTCAATCCGTTTTTGCCGTTGATTGCCTGGCTGCAGCAACACCAATTCCTTGACATTGGCCTGCGGGATGGCAAAGGCCTCGCCTGCCGCTTCCACAATAAAGGAAGAAATAATGACCAAGGTCAGCGGCAGCAGCAGACGAAACGTGGTACCCCGCTCTCTGGTGGTGAACACCTCCACTTTACCGCCCAGTTTTTCAATGTTGGTTTTGACCACATCCATGCCGACGCCCCGACCGGATACGGCGGTAACCTGGTCAGCGGTGGAAAACCCCGGTTTCATAATGAAGCTCAGCAAATCGCTTTCCTTTAACAGCGCTGCTTCCGTTTCCGTCACCCAGCCTCTGGCCACCGCCTTGGTTCTGATTTTCTCCAGATCAATGCCGGTCCCGTCATCCTGGATATCAATCACTACCCGGCCGCTCTCATGGTAGGCGTGCAGCAGCAGCGTCGCCGGCAGGCGCTTGCCCTTGTCCAGCCTAACTTGAGGCAACTCGATGCCATGGTCCAGGGCATTGCGTACCAGGTGAGTCATTGGATCGACCAGCGCTTCAATGATGGAACGGTCCATTTCCACGTTCATCCCCTGAGTAACCAGTTCTACCTCTTTCCCTAAACTGCGCGCCAATTCCCGGACAATGCGGGGAAACTTATTAAATACATTGGCTACAGGCTGCATTCTGGCCTTCATAACCTTTTCCTGCAGTTTGGTTGTCAGACTGTCGATGCCATGGGTTACCACATCCAGTTGCGGCGCTTCGCAGCCGATGCTTTCGGTAATACGTAGCAGTTGATTGCGTCGCAAAACCATTTCACCGATAATATTCAGCAGATCGTCGAGTAGTGCTACCTTGACCCGGACGCTTTCCTCAAACAAGCCGTTTTTCGCCCGGCCGGCCTCGGTATAGGGCTCTTTTACCGCGCTATTGCCGGACGCCGGTACGGTATTTTGATTACCAGGTACTGGTAGGATTTCAGCCTGCGGCGCCAGTGCTTGTGCTGCGGCAACCTCCTGAGCGGCATCACCGGTCAACTGGTCCCACAGATCCCAAACACCCTGCGGACTTTCCATACTGGACAGTTCTTCCTGCGCTTCACCGTTCAGAGCGTTCAGAACGCCCAGAGGCCCCTCAATGGCGATGAATTCCTGATCGGCAGGATTATTCACCAACTCTTTCAACTGATCGGCAGCCGTTAACAGTCCGTCAATCATCGCTACGGTAATACAGCAATCCTGATTGCGCAGTCTTCCCAGCAGCGTTTCCATTGCGTGCGTCAGGGTTACGATTTTATCCATTTCAAAAAAACCGGCCGTCCCCTTGATACTGTGAACGGCGCGAAACAGCTCATTTAGCAGGGGCGTCTCGTAACTGCCCTCTTCCAGGCGCAGCAACCCGGCCTCCAGCGTTCCGATATGTCCTTTGGCCTCTTCAATAAATTCTTGCAGTAATTCCTGACCGAAATCCATCATTGTCACCACTCATTTTTTGATCTGCCGGCTGGCGCAGCCTGTCTGTGCCACCTTCCGGCGCGGACGCCGCTGCTGCCGGGAAATATGGCTGTCGCGGGTGCTTAGACCTTAAACTGTTCTACCAGCCGTTCCAGATGGCGGGCTGTTTCGCCCAGTTCACTGGCGGAGCCGCTGGTGTGTGAAGCGGTGGCAGCCATATCCGCCGTGGCGGCATCGGCTTCCTGAATACTTTCCGTAATATTTTGCGTCCCTTGCGCGATTTCTTTGGTTGCCAGGGCGATATTCCCCATCACCGCAGCCATTTGATCAGCACTTTTCGCCATTTCCATTGCTTTGATCGAAATATCCGCCGTGGCCTCATCCACCTGTCTGACCCCTTCCGAAGCCGCTACCGCCATTTGCGAGACCTGTTGGGCATGGGCTGCGATATCACTGATTTCCTTGCTGATACCCGCCACTTCCTGGACGCCGGCCGTCATCGCCGTCGTGATATCGCCGACGCTATGCGATTGTTCGGCCACTGCCGAAGCAATCGTGCGGGTAATGCCGGTCGTTTCCGTGATAACCGTGGCAATTTTCCCCACCGCACCGACTGCTGCCCCCATATCGCTGTGCATTTCCTCGATTTGCTGGGCAATATGCCTTGTTTCTTCCGCCGTCCGTTTCGCCAATTCCTTGACCTCGGCCGCCACTACGGCAAAACCCTTGCCTGCCTCGCCGGCCCCGGCCGCCTCAATAGTCGCGTTTAACGCCAGCATATTGGTTTGCTCGGCGATATTACGAATTACGTCGACAATTTGATTAATTCGTTTCGTTGTGGTACTTAGTTTTTGGATGATAGCCGTCGTTTCCTGCGACTGATTTTCTGCCGCCAGCGTTATCTGAATGGATCTGTCACATTGCTGGCCGACCTGACTAAGTGAATGGCTGATTTCTTGTACCGCCCGGTCTACATCCTCCATGGAGGCGGAGACATCGCCGGCCGCAACGGCCACACGGTTGATACTTTGCGATATTTCCTCCACTACGTCGCTGACCTGATCCACCTGTCCGGCAATCCGGCTGGTCGTTTCCGCCACATGCTGCGAGGCAGCCGACATCCCATTCGCCAGCCCGGCCACCGCGTCCACACTATGGCTTACCTCTTCGGCCGAGCTGGCCGTTTCCTCAATGCCGGCCGAAATTTCTTCCACTGTGGCGCTGATTGTCGATATCTGGGCGCTCATTTGCTCACTATTGGCCGCCAAGGTAGTCGAAACATCAATCAGGTCGACCGAAGATTCCTTCAACTGCCCCGTCGTCTGCCGGATATCCCCAACCATGCCGCCCAGTACCTGCAGTGTATGGTTCACTGCGCCGGTCAGCGCCCCAATTTCATCGTTGGCGTATACCTTGCCGCGCACCGTAAAATCACCGGTTTCCACTAAAGCCATCATGGACTGAAAATCATTAAGCGGCCGAATGATCAGTCTGGTGAGCAGCAACCCGGTCATCCCGATAATCAATATAGCCACAATCAACGGCGTCAGAAGGGAGATGCGGGTAATCGCCGTCAACTGTCCCTGCACTTCGTCCGCCGGTACCGAGGCCACCAAGGCCCAGCTGCCGCCGGACACCGGCGCATACCCTGCATACTTGTCCACATTACCCCAACGGTAAGGAGTAATGCCGCTCTCTCCCTGCAAGGCCTGTGTTAATGCCTGCTGCAGGCGGGAATCGCCTTCTTTGAGAAAATTGCTTTTCATTGCCACATTCTTATCCGGATGGGCAATGACCAGCCCGTCGCCCTGGACCAAAAAAGCATAGCCCGTTTTATATACCTTGGTTCCGGTAACCTTCTGCATCAATTTTTCAATATTCATACTGCCGCCAATCATGCCGATTACCCGGCCATCCCGTTTAAGCGGTACGGCTACGACAACCACCAGATTTCCCGAGGTTTTAGAGATAACCGGATCGGAAACCACTGTCTTTCCTTTCATAACTTCGGGAAAATACACGCGGTCACTGATGTTGGCACCGCCCTGAATAATCCCGCCTCCGTCATTGCGGGTGGCCGAGAAATAATCGCCCTTTTCATTAGCTACAAACAGGACATCATAATCGGTTGCCCGGGCCATCTCACGGGCCAGATACGGCCAGGTCCGTGCAGCATTGCCCACCTCTACCAGGGGGGAGTTGGCCAAGGTGGTAATATAGGACTTCTGCTCATCCAGCCACAGCCCCACCTCCTGGCCTGAACTGACGGCTAACGCCTGAATAGACTGTTCGGTATTCTCCACCAACGCCTTTTGTGCCGTCTCATAAATCAGAAACGATGATAACGCAAGTCCGGCTACGACGGCGACCACCAGAATTCCGATTAACTTTTTTCTAATACTGTGCATACCCTTACTTGCCTTTGTCCGTCCACCTGTTCCCATGCTGTCTGGCCTCCCGCAAAATAACATAATTCTACAAAGTATGAACTATTTATACAGTCGTCCTGTATTTTCCTGTATGATTGCCCGGATTGTCTGCTATTCTCACGTAAGATTATCTTTCTGGATAACCCATTCCCCTTCTGCTTATCCTCTTGGATAACACTTGCCCCGACAACAAACTCCGCAACTTCCCGCACCAATAATCTGCCAGCCCGGGCCGGCAGGAAACAACCCTCTCACAGGGAAATAAACATAATATATCTACCGTCTTACCCGCGCAGCAACCCGATAGACCATGCAGAACAAGAGGTGTCAGTCCCGTGATAAAAACCATTCTTATCGACGATGAACCGCCGGCACTCGAGGTATTATCCCACCTGCTCCGGCAATATCCTGTTCTTGAGATCGTAGGTGAATATACCGATATCGAGGCAGCCTGTCAGCGGCTCCGGCAGGAGCCGGTACAACTGGTCTTCCTGGACATACACATGCCGCCGGCCAACGGCCTCGACGCCGCCAGAAGAATGTATCAATACCAGAATAACCTGGCCATTGTCTTTGTTACCGCCCATAATCAGTTCGCCCTGCAGGCCTTCGAAGTCAACGCTGTTGACTATATTGTTAAACCGGTCATCAAACGACGGCTCGATGCCACCATCGAGAAAATTATGAGCAAGTGCCCGCCGGCTGCTTACGAACCACTGCCCAAGCGGCAGGGTGAATTTTTAAACCGTCTGCTTGGCGGGACGCTGACCGTCGACAAAGAAATAGCCGGGCAGGCCCGGCAGTTGGAGCTTGATGCTACCCAGCCCTTTTCCCTCTTTTTTCTGCTGCCGAATACCTGGGACAAAACACCGGCTACCAACTGCCGCGCCGCTATGCTTGACACATTGACCGGCGGTTCCCTGCTGGCCTGGGAAACACCCCAGGGCTTAGGCGTACTGGATTTTTCCTCCGTCCCCGCCGGCAGTGGCAAGGAAACGGAACGGCTTGCCGCCGACCGCCTGAAAACCTTGCTGGACGCCCGCTTCCCCCACGCAATCAGGGCGGTTGGAATTGCCCAGCAGAGGGGAGACCTGCGCAGCCTTGCCGACAGATACCGGGAGGCCCGCAATGCCGCCTTGATCGGCATACGAATATCCCCTCAGGCAGGAATTTATCACTTCCTGGACAGTGGACTGCAGGTGACATTAGCCCATTATATTCCGCAGGCAAAAATGGATGCCCTGATTAATGATACCTTCGGCAAACTGCTTCGCTATGACCAGCAAAACGGCACCGAACTGTTTGCTACGCTCGAAGCTATCTTGCTGAACGACAGCCTGCAGGTAGTGGCGGAAAAGCTGTTTATTCATTATAAAACCGTCTTGTTCCGCAAGCAGTCGATTGAAAAAATCCTGGGGTTCCCCCTGAATTCTTTTACGGGGCGCACAACCTTAGGCGTCGCCCTGACTTTGCTTTATTTAAATCAGCTTCCCTCTGCCACCACTGCCCCGTCAGCCACAGCGGCTGATAAAAATAAAACCAGGGCGTAGGTACATCTCCCCGGAAGGAAGCCCTACACCCTGCACTAATACCGCAACAACCCTAATCCCGGATAATGACGGTATATTTTCCGTAACACTATATTTATTGTCGGTCGGCATACGTTTGGTATGCCTTTTTCCTCCGCCTTGCTTTACGGAAAATCCCCTTTAAAGCTGATTCGGCCTACCCTGCCGGTTCCGCCGTAACAGGAATCCGAAAAGTTACGGTGGTTCCCTTGCCCACCTCGCTGACAAGTGTCAGCTTTTGCCCATAAAAGGAGAGTAAACGCCGGTTGATATTTCGCAAACCAATCCCGTCATTCGCCCTGTCGGCATCAGCCAATAGGCTGGACAGCCGGTCAGCCGGAATTCCCACACCGCTATCGGCAACCGTTATGACCGCATTGTCCTTATCCTTTTCCACCGCGATCCGGACCCGGCCTCTGCCGCCTTGTCTCATAATACCATGCTGAATCGCATTTTCTACTAACGGTTGGATGGTTAGCGGCAAAATATGGCCTTGCAATACATCGGGATCAATAGCATATTCTACCTCCAGCCTGTCGCCAAAACGGGCTTTTTCCAGTTCTACATAGGAATGCACCAATTCCAGTTCATTCTCCAGGCTGGTATAAACCGAAGTTCCTCGGATTTCAAAGCTTTTACGCAAATAATTGCTGAATTCGCTCAGCAGCATCCCGGCTTTTTCCCCGTCGGTATAGCAAAAGGCAACAATGGTATTGAGCGCATTATACAGAAAATGCGGCTTGATCTGGGATTGCAGAAAGGCCATTTCCGCCCGGACAACATCCTTTACGGCCTTTTGCAGGGACAACAGCGTCCCGACCCGTGACCTGATTTCCTGGCTGGCAAACGGTTTGGCAACAAAATCATTGGCTCCGGCGGCAAAAGCGGCGGCAATATCCTCCTGTGAATTGCAGGCTGTCAGGATGATGATCGGCAACTCCAGCATGGAATACCTGTTCCTGATCTGGCGGCACAGTTCGTAGCCCGACATATCCGGCAGCATCACATCCAACAGCACCAAGTCCGGACTGTTTGCCGACCCGGTCTGCGCCAACGCCTCCGCCGCCGTCGCCGCCGTAAGAATATTATAGTCATCCTTGGCAAATACCCGGAGCACCACCTGCAGATTAGACGGTTCATCATCCACTGCCAAAATAGTAAACTCGCCATTTTTTAATGTCTGCAGCGGCAGCACTGACTCCAAAGGCTGAAGCTGTCTATCTGTCTGACGGCCGGCGGCCGTGTCTGCCGGCTCCGTGGCTGTCTGGCTGACCGCCAGTTCAAAAACAAACCGGGACCCCACACCGGATTCCGACCAGTCAAGCCACAGTTTTCCTCCCATCAGTTCGATTAATTGACGGGAAATTGTTAGCCCGATTCCCGTGCCCCCCCGTCTATGCTCGGCTTGCTCAAAGGCGTCAAATATCTTTTCCCGCAGCCCTGCCGGTATGCCGCAGCCCGTATCCTCCACGGCAATTCGCAAGCAACTGCCCTGGCTGCCCTGGCTTTCAGCCTTAACCCGGATTTCCCCCTCACGGGTAAATTTCACGGCATTACCGATCAAATTGAATAAGACCTGCCGGAGTCTGTCCTCATCGGCCACAATAGTCGGCAGCGTGTCCGGCAATTCCTGCGCCAGCCGGACTTTTCCCGGCGGCAGCAAATACCCGGCAACATCCAATACGGCGCCAATGACCGGCCGGATATCCACCGGCGCCAGCTGCAGCCGGACTTCCCGGTTTTTAAGCCTGGAAAAATCCAGAATATCATTGATAAGATTAGTCAGCCTTCGGCTAATGGAAACTATTTGCTGCCAGTGTTCGGCCTGGTGGGAATTTACCGGATTATCCGAACTTTCCAAAGCGGCTTCCGCAATATTAAGAATACCCTGCACCGGTGTCTTAAGCTCATGGGAGGTGTTCAGCAGAAATTCATCCTTGACTTTATCCAAATTAAGCAGCCTCTGCGACATAGCTTCAATCGTATCATAGGCATCGGAAAAACGGATGACCAAAATCAAAGAAATGAGTATGACAAAGCTCAATGAACCAAAATCGCCAATCACCCGGGCCGGCAGAAAATCATTCTGGTATAAAAAAATTTCCACAATAGTCCCCGTTATGCAGCCGAAAGCACAAATCAGAATTTGCAGGCCCAGCCGCCCCAAATTGCCATACCTTTTTTGCTGCAGCGACCGGCACAGCAAAAAAACAATGCCGATATAGACGACACTTTCCAATACAACAAACGGTAGCTCCAGAAAAGAGTACAATTTGAGCGGCGACACTAAGATAAGCAGCAGGTAGCTGCCAAAGATACTGATAATAAAAGTAAGCAGCTTAGGCGGCAGCAATTCCCGTCCGGCCTCTTTCAAAAACAGGGAGATTGCCACAACATGGCCAAATCCGGCCAGGCTTTTTATCTTATAAATGGTTTCAAAGGATATGGTCGGAAAAAACTGGGCCAACAGCCGCTGCCCCTGCGTAAACTGGGCCAAAGCCAGAATCAGGCAGTACATACCGAAATACCCTAAACTCCGGTTATTGGGCCGGTAAAAAAAGGTGCAAATATGATACAACCCGATAAAAAACAATCCGGCAAACACAATAAGCTCCGTCCGTGACAGTCTGTTTTCCAAACCGATAATATCATTTTGCCGGCCCAGATAGATGGACGTGGCAATTCCGCTGTTCGGGCGGTACGTATAATTGGCCACCTGCAGCAACAGTTCCGCCTGATCACCCTGTACGGTAAAAAAAGTGGTATAAGGGGTATTGCCGGCTGTATAAGCAGCTTCGTCGGCAGCCGGACTGCCGCTTTGCCCCCGCAACAGGCCATCGATAAACAGCTTGTGGGATTGGCGGATATACTGGGTTTTTATTCCCAGCGTGTCCGTAGTCGGTTTAAGCTTAACCACCAGCCGGTAAGTGCCAAACCCCGCAGTCTGCAAGGTTTCGTCTGCCAGCTTTCCCGCCCAGAGTGACGGAACTTTTATGTACCCGGTCAGCCGCGGTTTTCCTGCCGCCCCATTGCCGGCGAAATCAGCCGGCGTCAGCAATTGCCGCCAGTAAAACTCCCACTGACCATCCAATGCAACATTGCCATCTGCTGCAAAATCCCAGCCCGCAAGATCGAGCACTCCCCGTACGGCCTGAGGGCCTTTTTTCTCTGGCAGCCTTCCGGCTAACAGCCAGGAACCGACCAGGGAAAGGCTGATTACCAGCAGCACAATACCATAGGCATTTCTCCGTTTTCCAATCCAGTTTATCAAGCAGGCACCCTCTTGCTGTATCGTTATTTCTTTGATTATACCTGCCCTGTTCTGCCAAAGGCAAGTGAAAATAAACAGCAACAGGGACGGAAAAGCGCACCGGCAAGCTGCGTTTTTCCGTCCCTGTTAGCGGGATTTTTGCACATACTCTAAAAAACGGGCGTATATATCGGGATTGTCCCGGACAAATACCATAAACCGCCGGATTGAGGCAATCGTCTCCGGCGAGAGATAATGTTCCATCGCTTCGGCTTCGGCCGCCACATCGCAGCCGGAACACAAAGTTCGCAAAAAATCCTGCAACAGCGTATTGCGTTCCACCAGATACGAGCCCATCTGACGCCCCTTATCGGTCAGTTCAATCATCCCGTACTTTTGATAGGTAATGTAACCGCCACTCTTAAGCTTTGCCATCGCCTTGGTGACCGAAGGCAGCGATACCCGCAAGGTCCGGCTGATATCGGTAACCCGGGCCTCTCCCCGACTGGCGGCAAACCGGTAAATCTCTTCCAAATAGTCCTCCAGACTAGGAGACAGCATGGCCCTACCTCCTTTTAGTACTCCACCAACCTTGAAAACAGAAATTGCTGACGGTCAAAATCTTGTCACCCTTCATTGTCGTCAGCCGACATACTGTCGGTATGCCACCCTCCTCCGCCTTGGCTGACAAAACTTTCGTCTCGCCATCAGCTTCCTGTTTCAAAGCTGGCGGAGTGCTATGCCTTATTAATAGTAAGCATATGCAGCGCCGGCCCGTTTATGTCTCATGATGAAAATGACAACAAGCAGCCTGCCGGCTGCTTGTTGTTGCTAAAACAGACTTATCTGGTTGTCTTAAGCTGATTGTACTGGGCAAGAATACTGGAGAACAGCGCCGTGCCGGCAGCAACTCCCGTATAGTGCTCAATAGCCTTTTCAATTCCCTTGTCCCGGATAAAGCTTTGCACTTCAACAGCTTCCGGGTCCTCCTGATAATCAAACAGCAAAGCGGCGGCAATAACGGTTGCCAGCCCGATCGGTTCAATTTCATAGGCTGCAGCCTGTGTGGCCGGACTTACCAGACGGTCGGCCGGCGACAGCTTGCGAACCGGCGACCGGCCCACCCGGGTCACTTCATCGCTGATATACGGATTGGTAAAGCGTTTTAAAATTTTATTGATATAGGCTTCATGCTTTTCCCGGTCAAAACCGTATTTGGCGACCAGAACGGCACCGGTTTCGTGCAGCACTTTCTGGGTCGTGGCCACAATGTCCGGATTTTTCATGGCCTGGTCAATGCTGGGCAATCCCTGCAGATAGCCAAGATAGGCTACCGTGGCATGGCCGGTATTGACAGTAAACAGCTTGCGTTCAATAAAAGGCTTGAGGTCATCCACATAGGTTACTCCGTCAATCGCCGGGACAGCGCCGACGATCTGGGACTGATTGACCACCCATTCATAAAAAGGTTCGACCGTAACCAGCAGCTTGTCGTCATTTTTTTGTAACGGTACAATCCGGTCAACCGCGGCATCAGGAAAACCGATAACTTTATCGGCCTGCTCCTTGTCGGCATCGCTCAGAGCAGCATAGACAAAGGAACGCAGTGCCGAACTGCCGCCAATCATGTTCTCGCAGGCGATGACATTAAGCGGTGCCCCGCCTTGCTGCAACCGGAGTGAAATGCCCTTGGCAATGACGGGAGCAATAAATTTTAAGATATTGGGACCAATGGCGGTGGTAACCAGATCGGCTTTGGCAATCTCCCGGGCTACCGCGTCTTCATCCTTGCCATTGACCGCCCGGACCGAGGTTACAGTAAAGGCTGTCTTTTCCTCAGCAGCCAGTACCACCGTATATTCTTTGCGGTTATTGATTTCTTCTACCAGTTCCTGATTGACATCAACAAAGCAAATTTCATATCCTGCCTGATGCAATAACTGTCCGATGAAACCCCGTCCAATATTGCCGGCACCATAGTGAACTGCCAGCATATTACATACCCCTTTCAAAAATATCGATAATCTCTTCGGCGCTCTTAGCTGCTACCAGTTTCTTTACATTTTCTTCTTCAGCACAGACCAAAGCGATATTGGAGAGAATCTCCAGATGTTCATCGCCAACACCGGCAATGCCGATTAAGAGATAGGCCGTATTACCTTCACCGAAATCAACGCCTTGCGGGACCTGGACGACCGAAATTCCCGAGGATTTTATAAACGGTTTAGCCTCGTTGGTGCCGTGCGGAATGGCTACGCCATTACCAATATAGGTGGTGATCAGCTCTTCCCGTTCATACATTTTAGTAATATAATCCGGCGCCACATGCCCGTTATCAACCAAGAGCTGTCCAGCCAGGGCAATCGCTTCCCGTTTGTCGCCAACACTGGCATTCAATTTAATTTTATTTTTTCCGATTAATGCTTGACTCATCATTATCTCTCCTTTTTTATCTTTGCTAATACATATTTATATAGATGGGTTGTAAAAAACGCGATAATGCGCTGCTGATTGCCGGACTCCAGGATAGGAGCCAGTTCGTCCTCAATAAGCAATGAGCTGACTTCGCTCAGCACTTCCAACCCTTCCTTGCTGATTCGGGCCGGAGCCAACAGGAGTAAAATCCGGTCGACATCCAGGTACTTTTTATCCATGCCCTTAATGAGCAGTGGATTATCCAGATGATATAGCCGTACCGCCGGCCGCAGCACCGCTTCGGCCTTGGCATGGAACAGCGCCAGCCGCATATTGGGAATACCCAGGCCGCCCAGGCTCTGTCTTTCCAGCAATTTTTCAATGATCTCTTCTTTATCGCGGATGACCTGCAACTGCTCCAATTTCCGGCAAATGGTCTCCAGGACCTCTTCTATATGCATGTTTTGATTCAATACGGTATCAAAACGAAAATTTTCAATAATTGATAAGGTATGACCGATATAAGCCTGCCAGCCTCTCAAATCGCTCAGCACTTCTTCAGTGTTCAGCACATTCGAAGCATCCGGCTGCAGCGGGCCTTTTCTGATCCCCTTCAGAAAAACATTGATATTGTGAACATCTTCCTTGGTTAGTAAGGGTGTAACCAATACATAATCATCGCGTTGCAGCGACAGAGGAACCGTCGAAATAATCAAGTCATACTCGGTTTCCGGAATTTTATTAATATCGAACAAGGATATGTTTTTCGCCAGGCCGATATAGGGTAATTCCTTCTCAATCCGGCTGGCCAGTATCTTGGAGGAACCGATGCCGCTGGAGCACACGACCAGGGCCCGGAATTTCTGGTTAAACTGCCCCATTCGTTCCAGCGAAGCGCCGATATGCATCACCAGATAGCCAATTTCCTCCTCGGGCACCGTCAGTTCGTCAAAAACCTCGGCCACTGCCTGCTTCAGGACCTGAAACAAATCGCTGTACCTGGCTTTGATTTCGGTGAGCAAGGGGTTGCGGATCTTCATGTTTTTCTGGATTCTAAATAACGCCGGCTCAATATGCGTGAGCAGACCCTGTACCAGATTCGGGTCAGCCTGGAATGAAAAGTCAAGCTGTTCTTCACAGTAGCGAATCATCCGGTTGACTTTAGTGACCAGTTCCAGATTTTTAAATTCAAACCAATCATCATAAGAGCTGCGCAGTTTCGCGCCGCGAAGATGCATGGTAATGTAACCGATTTCCGAGTCGGGAATATCCATCTGAAAAATACTGCGCAACCGTTGAATAATAGTTTCCGCGATCCGGAATTCGGGAGTAAGCTCCAGCTCCTTTAAATGCTCTTCGTCAAAAGTAATTTGTTCTCCCTTTTCAATGCGCTCAATGGCCAGCGCCAAATGAATCACCAGACCGATAAACGAGCTGTCCGCCAGAGGATAGGGTAATTCCTCCTCCAGGGTTCGCAGCGAGTTTTCAATCATAATCAGTTTTTCTTTTTCAATTAAGCCCAGCAGCCGTTCGGAAACGGTATTGATATGCCGGGTGGATTTGCCGTGAATATTTTCCTTTAAAATGCCCAGCAGTTCAAACTCATCCAAATGCTCCGTGATCAGTTCGCTCATCGCCTTGCGTTTGGCCGACTCCGAACCGCACAGTTCCACACCGTAACCGCGCTTTCTGAGCAGCGTCAGTTCGTAACGCCGCAGCCAGTCCACCATTTCATCCAAATCATAGCTGATGGTGGCTGTCGTCACTTTGAGATCAAAAGCCAGCGAAACCAGCTTGACAGGCTCTGTCGCCTCCAACAGCTGGCAAAGGATGAGCAGCTTCCGCTCGTCCGGCGCATACTCCACCGTAGTCTGATTATACAGAGACAGGCGCAGTTCTTCCTTCTGGCGGGCCTCGCCTTCAATGGCAACGCCGATGCCGGACCGTTTTACCAACTGCAACCCTTGCTGCTCTAACAGCGGTTCCAGTTCGGTTAATTCCCGGTGTACGGTACGGGTGCTCACCTCAATTCGGTCAGCTATATCTTTTATCGTAATTTCCTGTTCTTCAGTTAAGAGGATATTCAGAATCATCCGCTGCCTTGAGCTTACACCCATACATTACCCTCCCCGCAAATGGAGAACAGACTGGGCTCGCGCCCAGTCCCTCCGGATACAGGCAAACGCCCTTGAACCTCAATACTTCTGCTAAGGTGCCATCCGTTCTCAGTTCTGATCAGTTTTGCCTGTGAAAAAGAGTTCACGCTAGTTGGCGTACAACTAGCGTGATTTTTTTATTAGGACAAACGTTCTACCAGTTGATCATATTCCGGACTGCTCAGGAAGTTCTCAATGGAAATGTGCTCGGCGCCCGGCAGTTTGCCTTTAGCCCGTTCAGTCAGACTTTTCTGAGTGATAACAATATCGGCGTCGCCGGGAAGTTCGTTAATCGCTGTGTTGATAACAGTGATATCCAAACCAGCATCTTTAAATTTCTTGCGAAGGATGGAAGCGCCCATGGCACTTGACCCCATGCCTGCATCACAAGCGAATACTACTTTTCTTACGTTGGTAACCGCTTTGGTTTCTACTTTTTTGCCTTTCATCTGTTGCATTTTAACAGTGGCTTGTTCCAAATCGTCTTCTTCCGTTTGTCCGCCCATCTTTAAGAGAGCCGAAGCGATGAAGAAGGATACGGCAGTAGCTACGGCTACACCGGCCAATACCGGGAACAGCCCGCCTTTCGGCGACATAGCGATTAAAGCGAAGATACTACCAGGCGAGGGAACGGCGACCAGACCGGCTCCTAAGATTTGGAATGTCAACGTACCAGCTACGCCACCGCCCATAGCGGCCAGAATCAACCGGGGATTCATCAGAATATAGGGGAAGTAAATTTCATGAATACCACCAAGGAAGTGAATGATGATCGCACCAGGAGAAGACTGTTTAGCCATTCCTTTACCAACCAGCCAGTAGGCCAGCAGAATGCCTAAGCCAGGACCCGGGTTTGGTTCAAGCAGGAAGATGATGGATTTACCGGCTTGAGCAGCTTGTCCAAGGCCGATCGGGCTTAAAATACCATGGTTGATTGCATTGTTCAGGAAGAGTACTTTAGCCGGTTCAATGAAGACGTTGGCCAGCGGCAGCATGCCTGCACTGATAATTACGCCAACGCCGGCAGCTAACGCTTTGCTAAGACCGCCAACAACCGGTCCAACACCGGAGTAACCCACCAGGGCCACGATAGCACCACCAATACCGGCGGAGAAGTTGTTTACCAACATTTCAAAACCGGAAGGAACCTTGCCTTCGAAAGCCGCGTCAATCTTTTTGATAATCCAGCCGCCGAAGGGACCCATGATCATGGCGCCCAGGAACATCGGAATGTCTGCACCGACGATTACGCCGACAGTAGCTACAGCACCGACAACCCCGCCGCGGACGTCATGGACCATTTTACCGCCGGTATAACCGATTAATAATGGCAATAGGAAGGTGATCATCGGACCAACTAATTTTGCGAAGTACTCGTTGGGTATCCACCCAGTAGGAATGAATAAAGCCGTAATAAGACCCCATGCAATAAAGGCACCGATGTTTGGCATAACCATCCCGCTAAGGAATCGGCCAAACTTTTGAATCGCCACTCTGGCTCCCTGCGATTCGGTTTGAGCAATAGAACTTTGCATTGCACTTACCTCCTTATTATTTTGTTGACAAATTTTAATAAGTCCTTACAGCTACAACTATAAATCATTTAAAACAAGATATCAAGCAAATGAAAATTGAAATTCGTCAAATTACTTGTTGCCAACATTTAATTTCACTGTCTATTTTACCAACTATTTCACGCCCCCATCCGTTACATTTATTTCCATATTTTGCGTTATGTAAAGTTCAAAACAGCCAAAGGCACTACAAAATTCGTACTTCCTTTCCTTGTTATGACGACTAGGCCTTAAACCGGCAGATAATGGCGAGACTATTGCTTGCAACACCAGGCAGCGTCGGGAAATAGACTCTCTTATTCACAGGGCATAAGAAAGAGAAGGCGCTGCCCCTTCCAGGTGAATAACTTACTAATCGGCCTTACAAAAAAACAGTACGGCTTTTCCCCATAGAGGAAACAGCCGCACTGTTTTTGATCACGTGACTACCGCTTGGTTATTCCTTTATATCCTTACTTTGTTTCAAAGCCCCCAGGCCGTCCTGCGCCACCGCCACATCGGCTTCGCCAAAGGTTTTCATATCGTTCAGCATGTGCAGCGAAGCGTCGAGAATGGTTATCCCCAACGCCGCCCCTGCCCCTTCCCGGTCCTGCAATGCCAAATGTAGATAAGCCGGAACGTCGCTCAAGTCCAGAGCGGTTTTCTGCAAGGTCAGCCGGCTGTAATGAGAACCGATCAGATAGGCGGCCGCCGCCGGCACCACTCTGGCCGCCAGCAAGCCTGCCGCCGCCGTTACCAGATTATCCAGCACGACTGCCGTCTTATGAGCGGCGGCACCTACAATAACACCAACCCAGACAGCCAGCTCAAAGCCTTCCACGGCCGCCAGGAGAGTAACCGGGTCAAGCTCACCTGCCTGCATGCCGCTCAGGCGCCGCAGCAGTTCCCGGGCCTGCGCCAATTGCGCTTGTGTCAGTCCTTCCGTTCCTTCCAATTCCCGCTTATCCGCCAGCCAGGCCGTCAGCGCGGCAGCAGCCGGCACTTCCCGGCTGTCGCCTGTGGCAATACCGATGATCCGGGCACCACGGCCGGCCTCAATCGCCGCCAAACGGACTCCCTGTCTGATGGCCTCTCTGATTAGACCGTGTCGTACCGGCAGCGCTGCTGCGTCTTCTTCCCCGGTAAATAATTGGGCTACCACCAGATGAGCCTTGCAATGGCCGGCAGCCACCTGGAACACAGGCGACCGGTCCGCCTTATCCCCGCCATACTGCAACTGAATCAAGCTGCGCGATAAATCGCGCGGTCTGGGATTGGCCGTTATACCGGCCAGCTTAACCGCTAAATGCTCCAGGGCATGAAGGCTCCCCAGCGGCTTGGTCAGATTGTCGACCCTGATCTGACAGCGTTCCATGCTCGACCTGTCCAGCGGTAAAACCGCCGCCCCCAGGGCGGCAAGCAGGTCTTCCTCTCCGGCTGGTGCCGCCGTCAATTGGATAATCTCTTCCCTGTCGGTCAATTCCGGCTGTCCGTTAGCGAACCGGAGCAGCTTTACCGAATAAGTCAGCATATTGACCACAAAAGAAGCGCCAATCGCTTCGCCCAGCCGCACCCCCAAATCCAGCATGGCATCAAGCCCCAGATAAGCCAAGGCCACCTTGTGAGCCGGTTCACCGGACAAATGGGACGGCGCCAGATACGGTTTAATCCCTGGTGCTATCGCATAAGCCAGCAGCGCTGCCGCCGTAGTGTTCAGCCCGTCGATAACCACCAGGCAGCGATGAGCCGCCGCCCCCAGCACAACACCGGCCAGGGTGCCTAATTCAAACCCGCCGATTTTACTCAGCACATCCAGCCCATCCTTGGGATCAGGACGGTTGACAGCCAGCACCTGTTCTACGATAGCAATTTTAGCCGCCAAGCGACTGTCGGAAATGCCTGTTCCCCTGCCAGTGGCCTGGCGAGGCGGAATTCCCGTAAAAGCCGAAACAATCGCCGCACTGACCGTCGTATTGCCAATACCCATTTCACCCAGACTAAAGCAGTTATATCCCTGTTTAACTTTTTCCCTGACGATTTCAATGCCTGTCTCGATGGCCTGAACCGCCTGTTCCCGGGTCATCGCCGGCCCTTCGGCCACATCCGCCGTACCATAGGCAATTTTACGGTGCCAAAGGCCGGGTACACCGGCCAGGTCGACGGCAACGCCTACATCGACCACCGCCATGTCGGAACCGGAAAAGTTGGCCAGGGCATTGGCACTGGCGCCTTGCGAGCAGACATAGTTTTTAGTCATTTGTGCTGTGGTCTCAATCGGATAAGCGCTAACCGACCGTCTCGCCACCCCGTGATCGGCACAGGCAACCACCATGCAGCATTTCGGCATCGTTGGCGCTGCCGTCCCCGTAATACCAGCATACTGCACGACCAGTTCCCGCAGCCTGCCGATATCCTGACTGTCCTTAAGCAAATTTTCCATCTCGCCATGCACGGCGGTCATCGCCGCTTTATCCAGACCGGCAATACCGGCAATGGTTTCGTTCAGTAATTTCATAATTGCCTCCTAAATTCTTCTTCTCCCGGCGAACACTTTACTGCTGTCGCCAACACTACAAAAGGGCCCGTTCGCAACAAGACAGGCAGTACCTGCCACTTTGGCTGCAAACGGGCTCCGTTGAGTTTGCCTTTATAAAAGTTTTAATACCTGATCTTTGGTAAAGGGGCCGCCGTGGCCACCGTAAAACAGGCTGGCCTGACTCAACAAATGCCGTACGCTGGTCAACAGGCGCTGCTCATCGGTAGCAAAATACGCCAAACAGGGTTCTCCGGTAAACGGCGACGGCACAAGGATATCGCCGACCAAAGCCTGTCCCGAGGCCAGCACGACCGAGATGGAGCAGTCGGTATGCCCCGGAGTATATACCGCCCTGCCGTCAATTCCATAGTCACCCAGGTCAAATTCCTCGCCGGTCATGATAATATCCGGCTCTACCGGCGCGGCAACCAGCGGCAGATTAGGGCGCAGCATTTTAAGCACCTTTTCGCCTAACTCGTTGCGGGCCACAGCAGGAGCATGCCCGCCGTTCCGTAAAAGTGGTGCCGCTTTTTCATGACAAAGCAGCGGTGCACCGGTCATGGTCTTGAGCAGCGCGGCCTGCCCGTAATGATCGGCATGGCCGTGGGTAACCACAATCAATTGGATATCCCTAGCCTGCAAGCCCAGGCGGGCAAATTCTGCCGCATACCGTGTCTCGTCGACATGAATTCCCGTATCCACCAGCAACAGCCCCCGCTCCCTGACCAGCAGCGCGTTGGCAAAGCCTAATACTAATGTATGTATTTCCGTCATCCTGTCTCGCCCTTATCTTAAATTTCGTCGAAAATGAAAACCAGCCCACCGCACGCCTCCGGCGGCATAGTGGGCTGTGCTTTTTCATCATATTCGATGTTTTCCCGTTTGTCAAATCCTAGGGAACCACTGATTTATTCACACTGCATATCCTGGCGGATCTTTTTCCGCCTGGCTGCGTCAGCAAAAAACTTGAAATAGGAACCGCTATTCCTGCGGTTTTACTTCCTTGCCAGCCGAAAAAATCTCTCGACAGACCGGCAAGCTCATTAAATCGATTCTCTAGTGCATATTGCAACTAGCCCGCTCCGTCCGGGCGAATGACAAACACCGCTATATTCTAAACTTGGCCACCGCTGCCTGCAACTCACCAGCCAGTTGAGCCAAGCTTTGGCTTGCCGAGGCAATTTCCTCCATGGAAGCCGATTGTTCCTCTGTGGCAGCCGATACGTTCTGGGCCTCGGAAGAGGTCGCCGTGCTGACTTTGGCAACGTCCTGAATACCTGTTGCCATTTCTTCACTGCCGGCAGCCATATGATCAATCGACTGGGCAATACCGTCAATTTGTTCCGACAGAACTACAATGGAATCCACAATTTTCCCAAAAGCCTCCCCGGTTGAATTAACCATCCGGATTCCTGCCCGGATGCCCTCCGCTCCGGCTTGGGTAGCAGTGACCGCCTGTTCCATATTTACCTGATTTTTGGTAATCAAGGTGCCAATTTGCTGTGCCGCCTGATTGGAGCCTTCGGCCAGCTTCCGGACCTCTTCGGCTACAACGGCGAAGCCGCGGCCATGTTCTCCTGCCCGAGCCGCTTCGATAGCGGCGTTTAAAGCCAGCAAATTAGTCTGTCCCGCAATGGAAGAAATCAGCGTAACAATTTCCCCGATTTCCCGCGAGCCGCTGGATAGTTCCTCAATAGCCTGCTGTACGGCGTCCGAGCCTTCCCCGATACGGTTGATTTGTTCCACCGTCTGCTCTACCGCCTGCCGTCCCTGTTCAGCCTCAGTCGACGTATTCTGGGCAATATGCGCCACATCGCCGGCTGCTCTGACCACTTCTTTGGTACTTTGCATAATGGCGTCGGCAATCATGGCTATGTACTCGGCCGAACCTGCCTGTTTTTCCGTTCCCTGGGCAATTTCCGTAATCGAGCCGGCTACCTGATTAGCCGCCTCAGCCGACTGATGAGCGCTGGCTGTCAGTTCCTCACTGGAAGCGGCCACCTGCTCGGCCTGGGATAAAACCTGAGCCACAAGAGCGCGGAGTGAAGTCCGCATATCGTTAATGCATTGGGCCAGTTGACCGATTTCGTCCTCAGAAGTAACCAATGCCGGCCGCGCTCTCAGATCGCCCTGAGACAACAGCAAGCATTCATCGCGCATCAACTTAATCGGTTCCGCCAGCCGGCCGCTCACTACCATAATATAAATTGCCACCAGCACCAATAGAACAAAAGATGCCCCCACCAATGCCGGTGTTAATGAACCTATAGCTGCCAGCGCTTTTTCTTCCGGCAGATTAGCCAGCAATGATTGCCGGGACAAATAATAACCGATGGCCGACAATACGACAGCCGTTATAATTTGCACCGGCAGAAAAGCAAGCAGAAATCTCGTTCGAAGAGTAGTCATGTCCAATTCCATCCCCCTATTTCTCCAGTTCTCTAGAGCTATATTATATTTTATATTATTGAAAATTCGACAGATTCTAACTAATCCCTCCAACAGAATGCACCTGTTAGGGCTTGCCCGTTATTTTTTAGTATTTTCTCCCCCTCTCCGCCGGTTACGGCAAACATTTCAAGCCAGCCTAACAGGTACAGCCACCTAACTATGCTGAAACTTACCCTAATGGGCTATTTACTCTGAAATTACAAGCACTTCACGGTTATGTTTCTGCAAGACCTTATTGGCATCGACCCACATGCAGCCGATAGACTCGCTTCCTTGCAAAAAAAACGGCTTATTCAATTTGCATTTTCAAAGTAAACGGACCACTAGTCAGTGACAATCACTCCTGCGCCAGACCAAAATTGACGGTAAAAACGTACTAGCCCGCACCCGTCAATCTCCAGCTTAACTGCCTAACCGAAAAATTGATCTAACCATACCCTATTTTATAAATAAAAAACCAAGCTGTCGCCTGGCTAATATTACAATGGAGCAACCTGGCAATCATAGACAAAAAGTCCGTAGACCCATAGCTTTGCGCCCTTATTTTTCAATAAGTTTGCCGAATATCCTTAATTTGATTATATTATTCTACTTTATTCGGACGATGTCAATAAGAATCAGGACAAAATACCCAGTATCCAAACCATCGTCGCTCTTTTACAAGGCCGGACATTGGCAGGCTACTCTTCACAGCCGCTGCAGCCGTCACAGCCGCCCTGGCCTACCCGTTCATAAGACGGCCGCCGGGGAACCGGGTAAGCGGCAGGTTTGGCAGGCACTGCCGCCAGTGCTGTCACATATTCGTCAGGTAATCCCTGTTCCCGGGCGCCCTCAAGAATAACATTCAGGTATTGCGTGCTGGGTATCTCCGGCTGGCCCAAACGGGCCTTCTTATAAATGGTCGCCGCTACTGGCGCTTCCCCGTCCACCGACACTTCCACCGGATAGTGAAAGTATTCTCCCGTCCCGTCAGCCCGGGCATCTTCACAGTTATCCAGGCGTTCCCAGTCATACGGCTCCAGACGGTACAACACACCCCATACGGCAGACTGAGGATCGGGAATCACGGTCTCAACCGCGCCGTCCCAGGTGCGGGAATAACCAAAAAAATCAACCCGGTGTCCCTCCAGCCGGGCAATGCCCAATACCTGGGGATTACCACACTTTAAGTGCATCAATGCCCGATTGATATTGGCCCCGTAAGCAAAATACAAACGTTCCTCAATCTGTCTCATCATGAATTCCCCCTGCTCGATCAATTTCGTCCGGCTAGCCGGCGGTGCTCTGTAAACATTTCATAGTTCTTCCTGATAATCTGCGGAATGGCAAGTTCGTAAGGACATCGCGGCAGGCAGGCGCCACACTCCACACAGTTCGTCACACTCTCCATGGCCGCCTTGGAAAACTCAATGGAGACCTGCGGCGACATCCGCTTGGCCACAATGGGATAGCCCATGGCCGGTGTGATCATAACCCCGTGCGGACAAGGCTGACAATATTCACAGCGACGGCAAAACCGCTGTCCCAGTTCCCGACGGTACTCTTCCATGGCCGCCAGATCTTCCGGCTTAACCTGATTGGGCTTTTCATAGATGGTCAGTATTTCATCAATCGACGCAACCGAATCAAAACCGGGAATAGGAATAGCTTCGGGATACTGGCGCAGAAACTTAAACGCCAGCGCCGCATTATCCAGCGCCCCGCCGGCAAAGGGCTTCATCACGATATTGCCGAGATTCATTTCTTTGGCGATTTTGTGCAGTTCTTCCTTCGGCTCCTGTTCAATAAAATTAAACGGAAACTGGATGGTCTCAAACAAACCTGTTTTCACCAATTTGATGGCCATCGCCAGATTGTGGGACGTAATCCCGAGATGCCTGATTTTCCCCTGTTCCCGGGCTTTCACCACGGCTTCCAGCGCGCCGCCCGGCGCCGTAATAGCCTGCCAGTCCTTTTCCTGCGACACCTGGTGCAATTGGTACAAATCAATGTAATCCGACCGGAGCATGCGCAGGCTATTTTCCAGGTGGGTCGTCGCCCCGGCGGCATCACGCCGGCCCGTTTTCGTGGCGATGACCACCTTGGTCCGGCAATGGCCGAAGGCCTGGCCAATTTTGTCCTCACTGTCTTTATAGGCATTGGCCGTATCATAAAAGGTAATGCCCCGTTCCAGAGAATACTGCAGTATCTTAACCGCTTCTGAAGCCGGCAGGCGCAGAATGGGTATGCCGCCAAACCCCACCTCGGAAACAGTAAGATCCGTTTTTCCTAATATCCGGTATTGCAAAACAACCATCCCCCTTTGTATTATGCCGCCCGACACCAGCCGGCAGGACTTTTACTGCGCGGTACAACTCCCATCTTCTGTACGGCAAATGCAAATTCCTGCCAGCAGCCTTGCTTCTCATCCTGCCGGACCGACAAAATATTTATGTGCCGGGAATCTCTTTTTTATGATAAAAAATCCTGCTGCCTGTCATCGGTCTGCAAGGTGAAAAAGCCGGACAACCGCCTGAGGCCATAAAAGAGGCGCGGTCAAACACAAACTGTGTGTTTGGCCGCGCCTTTGCTGCGCCTTGTCCGGGCTATACTTCCATAATGATCGGCAGGATCATCGGCTTTCTTCCGGTCTTGGTAAATAAATATTTTGTCAGCGAATCCCGCATGTCCGACTTCATCGGCATCCATTCGGTAACCGGAGCATTTTGATACCGCTCCAGCACCTCCTTAACCACCCGCCGCGCTTCGTTGATCAGGTTGTCCGCATCGCGGACATACACAAAGCCACGGGAGACGATATCCGGCCCGTCCAGTACCAGCCCGTTCTGCTTGTCCAGCGTAACCACTACGATCAGCACGCCGTCCTGCGATAACTGCCGCCGGTCCCGCATGACAATATTGCCCACATCGCCAATTCCCAAACCATCGACAAAAATCTTGCCAGCCGTAACCTTGCCGGACACCCGGCCTGTTTCCCTCGTAAATTCCAGGACCTGTCCATTTTCGCCAATAAAAACATTCTCTTTCGGAATGCCCACCTCATTAGCCAGCTTGCCATGGAACTTGAGCATCCGGTATTCGCCATGGACCGGAATAAAGAATTTCGGACGGACCAGATTCAAGATGAGTTTTAATTCTTCCTGACTGCCGTGGCCGGACACGTGAATACCCGAAGAACGCTCGTAGACTACGTCTACCCCCAGACGCATCAGCGCGTCGATCGTCCGGCCTACCGACCGTTCGTTGCCCGGGATAGGGGTAGCGGCAATCAGCACGGTATCGCCACGGTGAACTTCCATACTGCGGTGGTTCTGGAACGCCAGCCGGCTTAATGCCGCCATCGGTTCCCCCTGGCTGCCTGTCGTCAGAATCAGAATCTGATTATCCGGGTAGCGGTTGATTTCCTCCACCCCGATCAACACCCCATCGGGAATAGTCATATACCCCAGTTCAGCAGCCTTGGTGATAACCGTCACCATGCTGCGCCCCAGCAAAGCCACTTTGCGCCCAAACTCGTAGGCCGAGCTGATCGCCTGCTGCAGACGCAGCACGTTAGAGGCAAAGGTGGTCATAATAATCCGGCCCTTGGCCGTCCGGAAATGTTCGTTCAGCGCCTCGGTTACCGTCCGTTCCGACTTGGTAAAACCGGGCCGTTCCGCGTTAGTGCTGTCCGACAGAAGCACCAGCACGCCCTGGTCGCCTAATTCGGCAAATTTGTGAATATCAATAATCTTGCCGTCAACCGGTGTCTGATCAATCTTAAAGTCGCCGGTATGCACCACCGTACCGATTGGCGTCTTAAAGTAAATACCCAGCGCATCGGCAATTGAATGGTTGACCTGGATAAAACCGACCTCAAACTGTCCGGCCCGGATCATATCGCCCGGTGCCACCGGCATCAGGCTGTTGGCCTGTACGTTATACTCCCGCAGCCTGCCCTCCACCAAACCCAAGGTCAGACGGGAGCCGTACACCGGCACGTCCACATGCTTCAACAGATAAAACAGCGAACCGATATGGTCTTCATGGCCGTGGGTCAACACCACCGCCCGGATTTTATCTTTATTATCCAGTAAATAGGTCATGTCCGGAATAACGAGGTCAATGCCCAGCATGTCCTCCTCCGGAAAAGCCATACCCGAATCCAGCACGACAATGTCGTCGCCATAGCAAAAGGCTGTCATATTCTTGCCAATTTCGCCAAGGCCCCCGATCGGGATAATTAATAATTTTTCATCACTACTCAAGAAAATTTCCCTCCAAATGTACAATTTACTATTCATATATTTATTGTTTACTACAAGCCCCCGCCGGGCTTACTCCGTCGTTTCCACTGCCCGCCGGTAGAAATTCAATCCAAACCGGTATCATTATCCGCTCATAATAATTCCTTTAAGTATATACATTTTACCGGATTTTTGCAAGAAAAATCCTTTTGTTGCTCTGCTTTGCAGCCCCCGCGCTAGAAAAAGCATTGCTTTATTATCAATAGTATTCCCCAAAACAAAGCTTTTTCCACAGGCAAATATAGTATGTGGCGGCAGCCGCCGGTCCGAAAAATAAAAATTCGCTTGCCGCCGGTCCCGGCACACCGTCAATCAGACCGGCAGCTCCCGATAAAAAAGAGGCTGTGCACGGCAGTTGCCGTACCACGAGCCTCTTATCTGCCTTATTATACCGGTTCCTCCGGGTTGCCGGCCGCCGCTTTATAGAGCTTCCGGTTTTGCAGCAACCACACCTTTTCCGAGAACCGGCCGGGCGGGGTATTCCCCAGTACCTTTTGCATATCGTACATCCGGGCATCAATCAAATCGAGATGGTGCAGCATTTCCGCCTCCGGAATCATCGGGCGTTTGGGACTGCCGAACTCCGGCTCATAATGATGGGAAAGAATCATGTGCTGCAGCAGCAGGGAAGCCTCCTCGCCGGCGCCGACCTTCCGGGCTACCCGGTCAATCAGCTTGATTCCCTGCACAATATGGCCCAGCAATTCCCCCTCGGCGGTATACTCGGAAACAATGCCCCATTCTCCCGCATCCATTTCATCCAGCTTGGCAATATCGTGCAAAATGATACCGGCAAACAGCAAATCCTTATTCAGTAACGGATAAATCCGGCATGTTTGTTCGCCAAGCTGCAGCATGGTAAGAATGTGATACAAAAGACCGGACCGCACGGCATGGTGATTACTCTTGGCCGCCGGGTAAATCAGCAGTTTCTTCTTACAATCGTCGATGATAAAACTGACAATGGCGTTCAGATCGGCATGTTCAATTTTTCTGACAAACTGCAGCAGTTCGGCATACATCCCTTCGGCATCACGGGGAGCCACCGGCACAAAATTGGCAATCACCAGCCCGTCTTCCGACCCGGCCAGCCGGAGCTTCTCTATCTTGAGCTGCAATTTCCCCTGCCATTCAAATACGGCACCCTTTACCTTAATCAAGGAACGGGCCACGTACTGAGCTTCGTCTGCCGGACTGCAATCCCATAGTTTAGCATTCATTTCTCCCGTCTGGTCAGACAGGGTAATATCTAAATAGCGTTTATTATTATTCGAGGTTTTGCAATCAACCGCTTTAATTAGAAAAAAGGTCTGTACACTGTCGCCAGGCTTCATATCACAAATCTTCTTGTTTTCCATATTTCTCTCCCATGATCGACGGACCGGTTCATTGCAAACAGCGGTCCGTGTCTTAATCGTATCGCAATTACTTCTCGAAAACTTTGCAAACTCCTGCCAGTGCTCCGCCAGCTTTGAAACAGGAAGATGATGGCGAGGCAAAATTTTGTCAGCCAAGGCGGAGGAGAGAGACATACCGTCAGTATGTCGACTGACGACAACGCCGGGTGACGAAATTTTGACCGTCAGCCATTTCTGCTCTCAAGTTTAGCGGAGCGCTATCCCGTTTTTAGGGAGCCACAACCACTGCCAGGTCAAACATGCGGTCCCAGGGATACGCAACACGGATAGCGGCAGGGTCAATCCAGAGAAAACGCCGGGCAAACCGTTGCAGCTTCTCGTTGGTTCGGGCGGCGGCCTCAGGATTAAGCCAGCTTAGATATTCCGTTCTGCCCTGGTTAAGATACACCACTTCCCAGCAAACCTCCGGGCGGATATTAGCCTGATAAGCCCAGTCCTCCAAATAACGGACGGCAAGAAGCCGTTTCCGTTCCTTATCATCCATATTACGGGCCAGCAAGCCCTGTCCCAGTGCATAACCCAGAGTATTGCTGGCCGTGTTCCAGCCCGAATAAGCAGCCAGCTTATCCAGCAAGCCCTGTTTGAACATGGCCTGCAGCAGTGAATTATCGGCGCCGTTTGCGTAGGCCACGTCGGCCATAGCCACCGGCCGGCCGGCCCGGATATCCTCGGCCATTTGCTGCGCCAGCTTCTCCGTTCGCTCTTCCCTGACCGGCAGGTTGGTAAATACATCGGCCTCCTCGGTCTTACCGGTAAGCGGCGTATTCAAGTAAAGAACCAGGTCGGCTTGCTGCGCTGTGGCAGCCACCCGGCCACCGGCCGCCTTAATGTGATCAACCACCGTAAGCCCCAACGGCTGGTCCTCGTAGCTGGCCACCGTATCCGGCCCGGCCCCGGCAGCATAACGGACGTACACGGCCGGCCGCTTGCCGGCCAGGCGGTTAGAAGCTCGCGTCAACAGCACCATGCCTAACTGGTCGGCACCGGGGAAAGAAGCGAAAGTGCCTGCCGGCAAATCCCTCACCAAAGGCTGTAACGACCGAAACTCCTGATGGGAACGGGAAAAGGGTGAGGTATCGTCCCGTCCCAGCAAGAGGTAATCCAATTGTTTTTGTTTGAGCAGAGCCAGCAACCCGGTATCGATTTGATAGTTCTTAGCCCGCCGCTCCAGCCAGTCACTCAGATATTCCTGCGGAAGAGACGCCTCCAGGCTTTGCAGCTTGCTTTGCTCTTCCTCCGACAACCCCCGCAGCTCGGCCTCATCCTGCAAAGCCGTAAGCTGGAACAAAGCACCGCCGTATTTTTCGTAATAGACCGGCTCCATGCCGCCGACACTCATTTTCGGTGACCGCATCAGAGTGGCAAAAACATAAACGGGCGCCCGTGCATTCATGAGGCGCAGCCCGGCGAACCGCTGCAGCCGCCCTTCCAGTATAAAGCCTGGCAATTCATGGGTGCGGGAATCGACCAGACCGCCATAAATCAAGGTATCGCCGGATAAAACAAATGCATCGGCGGCCGGCGCCTGCTCCGCCAGCCACTGCCACAAAGCCTCCGGCTTACCGGTTCGGCCCCGTCCGGCCAACAATTCGGCCGGCGGCACAATCAACTGACAGCTTGCAGCCTGCAGCGTATCAACCACATAACCCAGTGATACCGGCCGGTCGTCGGCCGGTATATACACAATGCTTTTAGCCTCGCCGCGGCCAATTGCCCCGCCGGCGAAACATAACAGGACAAAACTCCAGCAAAGCAATAGCCTGCTCATCCATCGGCCAGCCCCACGCTTCATAACCCCGACCACCAGGCAACCTCCCCCGTTACGCTCATCCATTCAGTAATATCCTTAGCATAACCGGAAAAGCTACCTTTTATCACAGAGGCACTACCGGCCAAGAGGCCAATCAAGGGTCCTTTTATTCAGATTGCCCTGAGTCTCTTTCTAAAACCAGATACGGTTCGGACGAATCAAAAATTCTATCATGCTCGCCTCGCACGGCTTTCTCAGTAACCGTGATCCGCGCCACACCCTGCCATTTGCGACAATAAAAAAACAGCCGGCATCAGTCTAATTGCTTAAGACTGATGCCGGCTTGTAAAAAGGGAGAACAGCCACTATTTTCTCAACACCTTACCGCTAAGCTTCCCGGTTGGCCGGCCATCATCTAAGGCTAAGCCACCGTTAACAAATACATACTCTATCCCCATAGGATATTGAGCCGGCTCAATATAAGTACCTCTATCCCGGACAGTATTGGGATTAAAAATAACCACATCGGCAAAATATCCCGGCTTTAGCAGTCCCCGCTCCCGCAGGCCGAAAGCTTCAGCCGGTTTACCGGTCATTTTGCGAACAGCCGCTTCTAGAGTAAGCACCTTTTCTTCCCGCACATACTGGCCCAGTACCTTGGGGAAAGAACCGTATACCCGTGGATGGGGCTTGCCGCCCAATAGTCCGTCGGTGCAGACATTTTGCTCGGGTCGCTGCAGAATGCGAATCACCTGGTCTTCCTTGCCATAAAAATCCACCATGCCGACGGCATTGCCCTCTTCGTTCAACAGATCAAAAGCCGCGTCATACACATTTTTGCCGCGCATACCGGCGATCTCCACCAGGTTCTTACCAACCAGATCGCGGTTAGCAGCTGTCTTCACACTGGTAACATAAATCTGATCCGGTCCGGCAAAATCCCAGAAGTTATCCCAGCCCGGCAGGCCTTGCTCGATATCGCGAATCATGCGCCGCCGCGCCTCCCGGTCCTGCAGACGTCCGAGCAGTTTGTCGGTGCCGCCGTCATGAGCCCAGGGTGGCAGGATAACCCCCAGCATGGTGCTGCCGGCAGCGTAAGGATATTGATCAAAAGAGACCCTTATACCCTCCCGGGCGGCTTTATCCAGTAAGTGTAGCATGGGCTCCAGATAACGCCAGTTTTTAACACCGCAAATCTTAAAATGAGAAAAATGTACCTTGACACCCGACTGCCGGCCTATATCCAGAATTTCCTCCATCGATTCCAATACGGTGTCCGCTTCGCTGCGCTGGTGCACGACAAATACCCCGTCATAGCCGGCAACCACCTGGCACAGCGATACCAGCTCTTGTCGGCCGGCGTAGGCACAAGGCATATAAATCAAGCCACTGGACAAGCCAAACGCGCCGGCCTCCAGTTCCCGCCGGACAATGTCCTGCATCCGCTCCAGTTCCAGCGCCGTCGGCAGACGGTTATCCAGCCCCATAGCTTCCATCCGTACATTGCCGTGAGGTACCAGATAGGCCTCATTAAGCCCGACACCATTCTGTTCCAGCAGCTGCAGATAGCCGCCAGTGGTTTTATAAGTCCAGTCTATCCGGTCGCTGTCGCCGTCCAGCCCGGCCAGGTTTTTTCGCCAGGGCGACACATATTCCACCGGCAACGGCGCCAATGAAATACCGTCCTGCCCCAGCACCTCCGTTGTAATTCCCTGACACAGCTTGGGTTCGAGCACGGGATTGAGCAGCACTGCCAGGTCGGAGTGGCTATGCGTATCAATAAAACCCGGTGCCACCACCAGTCCTTCGGCTTCGATCACCCGGTCAAAGTCACCCTCCCTGCCAACCGGACTAATACAAGCCAGTCGCTCGCCTTCAATCACCACATCGGCCGGGAAAAGCGATCGTCCACTGCCATCCGCCAGGCGGCCGTTCTTAATCAATATCCTCATACAACACTCACCTCAATACCGCGGCCAGAATGCCGTAATAAGCGGCCGCCGCCTGCAGCAGCTGGTCAATTTCAATATATTCGTCAATCGTATGAGCCAGATTCTCCCGGGAAGGTCCGAACCCGATCGTGGGGATACCGGCCTCCCCGGCGTAATGACTGCCGTTCGTGCAGAAGGAGTATTGTGTCAGTTCCGGCGTCAGACCGGCCCGGAGCAGTCCTTCCCAGGCCGCCGTAATAAAAGGCTCCTCCTTTTCGTACAGCCAGCCGGGGAAAAACCGTTCCCCTTCGATTTCTGCCCCGGTATAGCAACGCTCCTTGCCGGCAGCAAAGCCAACGGATGCCTTACACTCCGGATTTTCCCGCTCCATTGCCGCCAGCAGCTCCTGCAACGGCTTCAATACCGAGGCCGGCGTTTCCCCGACCAGCAGACGGCGGTCATAGGTTGCCCGGCAATAATCAGGCACCACCGAAGCACCGGGATAGGGTGAGGACTTGATGTCGGTCAGTTCCATAATGCCGGCTCCCATTACGTTATGGGCCGGCGGCGTTAATTGACGGATGCGTCGCACCATTTCAGCCATAAGATAGACAGCGTTGACTCCCCACTGCGGATTGGCCGAGTGGGCCGGTTTTCCATAGGTTTCCACCACAATCTCCGCTCTCCCCCGCTGTCCCCGTTTTAAGTTAAGCTCCGATGCTTCACCAATAACCACATAGTCGGGTTGAATTCGCCGGCTGATTTCCCTGGCGGACACCCCCTCGAAGCACTCTTCGTGTACAACACCGGCCACGTAGATTTCACCGGGAAAGTTACGGCGGCTGTCAGCGGCAAAATAAGCGGCCGCCGCCGTCATGGCACTGACGGCGCCCTTCATATCGGAAGTGCCCCGGCCATAGATGCGCCCCGCTTCCACTTCGGCCCCAAACGGCGCATAGCGCCATTGAGCGGCATCCACCACCGGCACAGTATCCAAATGTCCATCAAATAACAGCCTTTTTCCTGGCCGGTTTCCTCTAATGCAACCAATCATATTGCCATACCGGTCACGCCAAAAAGCATCGTAGCCCAAGCTGGCAAAGGCTTGCTGCAACCGGTCAGCCGCGTCTCCTTCCTCACCGGAATAACTTCGGCATTGCACCAGTTCCCGGCAGAGTTCAATAATCTCCTGCTCCCGTTGCTGATTTAGCATGGGTTCTCCCCCTCCTGCCAGGACGGATACGCCCCGTCCCAGACGATTTTACGATAGGAAGCCGGATCTGTATCGCCTTCGGTACTAATTAACAGCACCCGGGAATGCTGATCCAACCCCAACGCCATTCTCGCTTCCCACAGCTCTTTTCGCTCCAGGAGAGCAGCCAGCAAACCGGCGCCAACCGCCCCCGACTCTCCTGCTATCACCCGCTCATCCTGACCGACTGAATTGCCCAACACCCGCATACCCTTGGCCGTCACCCAATCGGGACAGGAGAAAAACATATCGCCATAGTCCCGGATGATACTCCAACTTAACGGATTGGGTTTGCCGCAGGCCAGCCCGGCCATAATAGTCGCCATGTCGCCGCTCACGCTTCGCTCCCGACCGTCCGCCGCCAGGACCGAACGGTAAAAGCAATCGGCCTGATTAGGCTCGACCAGCACCATCACCGGCCGCTCAGTACCAAATGCAGCGATAAAATGGCCGGCTATAGCGGCAGCAAACGAGCCTACACCAGCCTGTAAAAACACATGGGTAGGCCTTTCCGGCCCCATTTGCCGAAACTGGTCAATGATCTCAGCCGCAATATGGGCATAACCCTGCATAATCCAGACGGGAATGGTCTCATACCCCTCCCAGGCAGTGTCCTGTACCACTACCCAGCCGTTATGGCCGGCCTGTTCAGCCGCCATATCAACTGCTTCATCATAATTCAACTCGGTAATCGAGGCTTCCGCTCCTTCACTTTGAATATGCTGCAGCCGGGTGAGCGACGAACCTTTCGGCATGTAGACCACTGCCTTCTGTCCCAGCACCCGTGCCGTCCAGGCCACACCCCGGCCGTGATTACCGTCAGTTGCCGTCACAAACGTAATCTCACCCAGCGTTTCCCGGACGGCCGCCGAAGACAGAACGGCAAACGGCAGCGCTCCCAGGTCTTTGCCCAGCCGGCCGGCCAGATATTTGCCAATAGCATACGATGCCCCCATAACCTTAAAGGCATTCAGTCCAAACCGGTAAGACTCATCTTTGACATAGATGCCGCCCACCCCCAGCTTATCCGCCAAACCCTGTAAAGAGCGGAGCGGTGTGACCTGATACTGGGAAAAGCTGCTGTGAAACTGCGCCACTTCAGCCAGCGCCGCCGGGCCAAGGAAGGCTACATCGGTGCCTTGCTGTCTTTTCAGGGTACTCTTTAGCCAAGCTACCTGATTCATTGGTTCTACCTCGCTTTCTAAAAGAAAAGAAAAACGGCGCTCTAAAGATACCGGATGGTTCTTGCAGAGAGCGCCGTTGCCCATTTATCTCATTTTGAGACACAATTGGTAAAAAAATATCCCCGACAAATGTCTTGGTCTGCCTTTATTATATCTCAAAATGAGATATAAGTCTACGAAAATCGGTGACGCCAGCTACATGTTGTCCGGATATCTAAAGAACACTACTTTCATAAAGTTGCTTAAAGGAACACCGAATGTCCCGACGGAGCTTTTCCTGTGGCTGCGTCAGCCACCCCTTAGAAGAGCCATCAATTTGGTGCAGTTTCACTTCTCCCATGCCGGCAGGCTTACAATATCAGTGGCTCCTTAAGATAATTCGTACTCCTTAATTTTACGGTATAGCGTCGCCCGGCTAATACCTAGTAACTTGGAGGCCTTTTCCTTGCTCCGGACATCGCCGGAAAACTCGGCCAGAGCTTTGACAATGGCCTCTTTCTCCAAGTGGTTCAGGTTTAGCGGCAATGACGACCGCTCTGGTTTTGTTTCCGGCAAGGTCAAATTGCCGGCAATCAGCTCGGCCATTTTTACAATAAATTGCAGCATCCATTCCCGATTATCCAGCAGCCGTCGAGTCTGTTCCCGTTCAAAGCTGATCAATCCGATCACCCCGACAGGCTCACCTTGCACCAGAATAGGCGCAGCCATTTCCGCATCTTCAAAACAGTTCCCCTGACGCGGACAGGGTTGGCATAGTTCATGATTGCCCGGATTCTTAATCAGTACTGTTTCCCCTGTCTCCAGCACATGGCGGTATACAAAGCCGTCCAGCATAACACTGCCCCGTCCCTCCCGGTACTTGCCAGTACCGGCGACACGGATCAACTGGGCGTCGGCAATTTCCACATCAATCTTTAACACGTCCGCTATAGCTTCCGCTGTTTTCTGTACAGTATCCCGTATATCCTGCAAACCTATCATCATAGCTCACCTCAAGCACATTAACCGCCTGAACGGCTTACCAGCCGGTCATCTCCTCAGGGCGTGTTTGCAAACTATCCGAAACGCTCCCTGACGGCGCTTTTTGCACCATACTTCGTTAACATTTTTTTGAAATAGGGGCCGCTATTCCGGCAAAATGTTGCCTCGTCTGGCACAAAAATCACTCGCCATGGATCATTCCGTTAGCTTGCAAACACGCCCTAGGACAACAACAACTAGTTTCTACGTCAGTTTACCAAAAAACGTAGCAATAATAAAGTATTTTCCAAAGGAATTGGCATTTTCGCTGTCGGTGGCCTGCAGATCAACGGTTGGCAGCAAAAGGCTTGCGGCGAACAAACTGTCCGGCACCGCGCACACCGACAAAGTTACCGCCTTCCACAATCACCTTGCCTCTGGCAATCGTCATCGTCGGCCAGCCAGTGATCTTCTTTCCCTCATACACACTGTAATCAATTCCCTGATGGAGCCGGTCAGCCTGTAATGTTCCAGTCTGTGCCAGGTCGACCAAAACCATATCGGCCAGGCTGCCAGGCTGCAGAACGCCCTTCTCCGGGTATAAACCGAACAGTTTGGCCGGATTGGCCGACGCCACGGCAACCAGTTGCTGCAACGTGAGCCGCCCTTGCTGAACACCTTCCTCCAAAAGCAACGGCAGCCGGGTCTCAATCCCCGGTACACCATTTACCACTTTAGTGAAATCACGCCTGCCGCCTGTCTCATCTTGCGGCAAAAACATGGTCTTTTCAGCCAGCGTATAGGTGCAGTCATCAGAACTAACCACCAGAACATCCTGCCCCAAGCCGGTCCAGAGCGCCTGGCAGTCGTCAGCATCCCGGAGCGGCGGACTCATGATGTAACGATAGCCCTCATCCTGCCGGTACATTTCCTGCGTAAGCACCAGATAATGGGGACAGGTTTCGGCATAAACCGGATAGCCTCTAAGCCGGGACTGCCGCACCGTCTCCAGGCCACGCCGGCTGGTCAGATGAAAAATATACAGTGGCGATCCGGCGGCTTCCGCCAGCAGAATGGCCCGCCGCACCGCTTCCTCTTCGCAGAGCGGCGGTTTGGCCTTGGGGAAATCAATCCAGTCCAATTCGCCTTTGGCTCGCTGCCGTTCTATATGAAACTCGGCTATCGCATTGGACTCGGCATGCACTCCCGGCAGTGCCCCCCACTTGCGGGCGGCTTCCAGCACAGCCAGCATCCCGTCGTCCTCAATCATAACCCCTTCTTTGCGATAGGTCATAAACAGCTTAATACTGCTGCAGCCATATTCCACTATAGCCGGAATTTCGGCAATCACTTGCGGATTGGCTTCGACAAACTTGGCATGAGTGCTGTAATCAATGACGGCTTTCGCCATTTCCTCCCGCCGCTCTTTCACCCTGGCCAATACCGAGTCGCCCGGCCGGGTATTGGTAAAATCAATAAAAGTGGTAACACCGCCAAAAGCGCCGGCCACACTGCCGCTGTAAAAATCAAGAGCGCCCCGGCAGCCCATGAACGGTGCCTCAAAATGAGTGTGCATATCAATCAGCCCCGGGAGAACGTATTGACCGGCAGCGTTGATCACCCGTTTGGCCCGCCCCAGCAAAGCGGCATCGCCCAGGGAAACAATCCGGCCGTCTTGCACGGCAATATCGGTTTTTATTATGGCGTCGGCATTCACTATGCTGCCGCCCCGAATAATCAAATCCAGCATATTCTCACTTCTTTCCTGCTCGGGCGTGTTGAAAAACTATCGGCACGCTCCCTGACGGCGCTTTTTGGGCCATACTTCGTTAGCCTGTTTTGAAATAGGGGCCACTATTCCTGCAACAGGCTGCTCGTCTGGCCCAAAAATCACTCGCCACGGATCATACCTTTAGGTTTTCAACACACCCTACTCATTTACGCATACAGTCCGGTGCGGGAAGGACAAAAGCCGCCGGCAATCATCTGCCACAGCGCCGTACAGCCTGCCACCACCGGGTCAATCACCGTCAGTCCGGTCCGCTGCTGCAGCCGTGCCCCAATACCGGTCATTCCGGCACAACCAAGAATGATTACTTCCGCTCCAGCCTGGCGCAAACTTTCGCATTTTTCCA
Organism: Propionispora vibrioides; assembly: GCF_900110485.1. Taxonomy (NCBI): domain Bacteria; kingdom Bacillati; phylum Bacillota; class Negativicutes; order Selenomonadales; family Sporomusaceae; genus Propionispora; species Propionispora vibrioides. The sequence continues at coordinate 153,407 of NZ_FODY01000007.1, forward strand.
CCATTAAATCTTCCTGGCTGCCCGGCCGGCCGGCAAAATCACCGATCGGCACCTCCAGCGCCGCCACACCGGCCAGCCTGGCCTGCAGCCCGTAAGACAGGACCAGCGACTCCATCATGGGCTTGGCCTTGGCCGAAGCCGCCAGTATACCAAACCGGTAGCCCAGCAAAAGAGCCAGCGAAAAAGAAGCCTCGGCAATACCGGTAACCGGCAGCAGTACTTGTTCCTTCAAAGCATAGAGAGCCGGATCGCCAAAGCAGGCTAACAGCAAACCGTCGAAATGGTCCGGCGGCTGCTTGGCCAGCCGCTGCAGGACACTGGCGCCGCCCAGTGTATAGTCACGGAAGCTTTCCAGCACGTCCGGCGCTCCCGGTGTAGAAGTAACTACAAAATCAAAATGCAGTCTGTCGCTCAACACCTGTACCGTTGCTTCAATATCACCGGTCATGACCGGCGAAGAATTGGGGTTAATCACCAGCAGATTAGGCCGTTTCATAACCGCACCTCCGACGCCATTGCCGGTACAGTTCCTCCGGCGTTGCGATGCCCCGGTCAATGCCGTATGCCTGCCAGGCCTGGGCCAGAGCAGTCAGCGACGGTGGCTTGAGCGATGCCTGATCAAGAATTTCACGGGCGCCAAACACCTCTCTGACTGTTCCGTCCAGCAGCATGTGCCCCTGGTGCATGACCACGGCCCGCTTGGCATATTGGGCAACAATATCCATTTCATGAGTAATGATAATGATCGTGTGACCATGCTGCCGGTTCAGTTCCTGCAGAAACTCCATAATTTCGATCGATTGCCGGTAGTCCTGGCCGGTAGTCGGCTCATCGACAATAATGACCTTCGGCTTCAACGACAGAATAGAGGCGATCGCCACCCGCTGCCGCAATCCTTTTGTCAGAAAGAAAGGATGTTCACCAAACAGCTCCGGCCGCACACCGGCAATCCGGGCCGCCTCGCCGACCCGCTCGCGCACTTCACTTTCCGCGCAGCCAATATTGCGCGGCGCATAGGCAATCTCATCAAACACATTATTATTAAACAATTGATGGTCGGGATTTTGAAAAACATAGCCAATAGCCGTAACCAATTGTTTTTTCACCTTGGGCCGGGTAGTATCCAGTCCGTCCACCGTTACGGTGCCCGAAGTGGGCTTGAAGATTCCGTTAAGCACCTTGGACAAGGTCGTTTTGCCGCAACCATTTTGCCCGATCAGGGCGATAAACTCACCGGGAAAAACCTCCAGAGTCACTTGATTGACCGCCCTGGTTCCATCGGGATAGCAATATACCAAATCCTCAACCGTTATAATAGACTGCTGTGTCATGACGTTCTCCCCCGTTTCAGTTCCTGCCCCAGCCTATCGCGGATGTCCTCAAAATAAACCGGCACCTTCGGCTGCGGACTGTCGGCGGCGGCCAGATAGGAAAACCGGATGATGTCGGGCACACGGATCCCGCTGGCGGCAATGCCATCCAGATCGTCAAAAAAGCGTTCCGCCTTTTCCCGGCGACGGATACTGCCCTCCGCCAGGAGTAAAATTTCATCGGATAATTCCGCTATCTTTTCAATATTATGTTCAATGACCACAATGGTCATCTGCAGCTCTTTTTTCATGGTAGCCAACAGGGAAAACACATTATCCTTCGAGTGAGGGTCCAGCATGGAGGTCGGCTCATCCAAAATGATGATTTTCGGCTTCATGGCCAGCACAGCGGCAATAGCTACCCGCTGTTTCTGGCCACCGGAAAGATCATAAGGCGGTTTAGTCAACAGTTCCCGGATACCGGTCAGCTCGCTTACCCAGTCAAGCCGCTCATTGATTTCTTCCACCGACAGCCCTAGATTTTCCAAACCAAAGGCAATCTCCTCCTCTACGCTCATCGCCGTAAACTGGGCATCGGGATCGGCAAATACCATCCCGATATGCTGAGCCAGTTCCAGCGAACTAAGCGACCTCACTGTCGTGCCAAAAACCTCGATCTCACCCTGCAGCACACCGGAAAAATGCTCAGGAATCAGCCCCCGTAAGGCAAGGGCCAAGGTTGTTTTTCCCGCTTCATTGGGACCGACTATACCTAAAAAACGGTTAGCCTCCAGAGAAAAGGAAATATCCTTGAGCGTCATAGACTCACTGCCGCTGTACTTCCAGCACAGATGCTTCACTTCTAGGGCCTTCACTCTCCTCCCCCCTTTACCGAGGCCAGTAAAGCCCGGTTCACCAGTGAATGACCGATATCAAACTGATTGGTATGCACTTCAAAGATCACAAAAACCAGAAAAGCGGCCAACATACCGGAAATCATGGCAATATCGCCGCCCCGCACCGGCGATTTGGCAACCAGGTAGTCGGACCGTTTCCGGCCGTTAACCTTGCCGGTCAGCACGGTGCCTTTGGCAAATAAAGCCATGCTGATATCGTCGCTGCGCCGGATGGCCAGCGTAAACAGCGGCACCATATACATGGCAAAATGCTTGATTTTACCGGTCCAGGACATATCCTCCGTATCCAATCCCCGGGCCTCCTCCGCCTCACGGATAATCCGGTAGTCTTCCAGAAACATGCCTGCCGACCGCAGTGACAGGCCCAGAAAATAAGAGCAGACAAACGGCATGCCCGTCGACCGGAACGCCACTAGAATGTCCCTTTCCCGGTTGGTCGAAAAATAAAAAATCGACGCATAAATAAGTGCCACAATGCGGATGTACACACTCAAAGCCCACATCAGGGAATGGTACTCCAGGCGTACCCAGCCGGCCTGATACAATACCAGCGGCTCCCCCTTGCCGACGGGGAAAAAGATGTACATGGCCAGAATAAATATTCCTATAGTGAATACCATGGGCAAATACACCCGCAGCTTGCGCAAATCCACCCGGGAAAACAGGAATAAACCCAGAATAACCAGTAGAAACGCAAGATTTCCCTCCGGCATTTCAATAAACAGGGGAATCACGCCGGTAATCACAAAAAGAGTTAGACGAACCAGGGGATGCAGGGCATAAATCGGTGATTCCAGCGGCACATAACCTAAAATGGTTTTTTGCATAGTCTGTGTCCCTGCCATACATAGCGCCTCCCAACGGCCAACCGGGCTTAGGCCCAGTATTTTTTACAAAAGGTTTTTGATTTAATAACAATGGGTGAAACGAATTTCAACATAATAACTCCCAGTATCCAGGAAGCCACCGCGTTACCGACAAACCAGCCGAAAAAGACGGGTAAATGAGCTGCCGGCGTAATCAGATCGAAAGTTCTCAAGACCGTGCTGCCCCAACCGGCGCCAATAATATTGGAAACGATAATACCCCAAAAAGTGAAGGCAATCCAGTCTTTCGGCGTCAAAAGCCGCGGATCGGCGCCAAAGGTGCGGAAGGCCCAGCCGGCAATAATGCCTTGCGCCAGATTGCCCGGTATGTAGGCCAGCGATACCGGCAGAGGGGCTGACCCGGAAATAGCATTGGATATAATCGGAAACACAAAAGAAGCAATCCCTCCCCACATACCATACCAAATGCTGCCGACCGCCTGAATAGCCTGGCCGGGCCAGAAGGCAGATACAAACCCCAGCGGCACAGCAATGCTGCCAAAGGTGCCGACAACAACGCCAACCCCGGTAAACAAGGCCATCATGACAAAATGCCCCAAACCTGATTTTCTTACTTCACCAGCTTCCAGTTCCCAGACATTATCCTGCTCTCTTGTTACTACCTGCGTGGACATACGAATCACTCCAGTCATTTTTTTATTATAATAACAACCGACGTTACCGCCGCTGCAATTACCAGACAAACAAAAAGTGCCCTGAGAAGGAACTTTCATCCATTCTCAGGGCACCCTTGCCCAAAAGTCTCATTTCGAGACAAAAAAGTTTAAAAAAATATACCGCTTTATTAAGTTGGTCTCAGTATATCTCATTTTGAGATTTTTGTCTACTCTTTTTATAAAGAAAATCCGTCGGGCCGCTGGTGCCTTGCCCGGCTATCCCTGCAATGTCAACAACCCTGGCGGGCCAGGTTTGCCCCGCCAGGGTTGTTGCATTACATATAATCATGGGGCCGACTTACACCATGAACAGTTTAGTACAGTGTCAGATCTAATCCAGTGGATCTGACGGTCTATTTTCCGCACCCTTTCGTTGTCGTCAGTCAGCATACGTCCGCCCTATTTCAAAAAATGTTAACGAAGTATGGCACAAAAAGCCGTCAGGACCCGTTTCGGATAGTTTGAAAACACGCCCTAGGAAAATATGCAGCACTTGGTAATGCAGTTGTATATTCATTATACTGTTAAACCGCTGTGATTGTATGGATAATTATGCTGATTTTTTCTTGTCTGCAGGAGAAAATCAGCTACCAAGTACAAAACCCACCCTTTTCCGGGTGGTTTTGTACTTAGCCGTTTATCTTTTGTTTTCTATTCTTACGCCATAAACATTTTCAAATCGTCTTCCACACTGCCTACGCCGCCGATCCCGAAGGTTTCCACCAGCACTTTGGCCACGTTAGGTGACAAGAAGCCGGGCAATGTTGGGCCGAGATGAATATTTTTCACTCCCAGGTAGAGCAGCGCCAACAGTACAATGACGGCTTTTTGCTCATACCAGGCAATGTTATAAGCAATGGGCAATTGATTGACATCGTCCAGACCGAACACTTCCTTCAGTTTCAGGGCAATGACGGCCAGCGAATAGGAGTCGTTGCATTGTCCGGCGTCCAGCACCCGGGGAATACCGCCGATATCGCCCAGAGGCAGCTTGTTGTAGCGGTATTTGGCACAGCCGGCTGTCAGAATAACTGTGTCCTGAGGCAATGCTTTGGCAAATTCACTGTAATAGTCACGGCTCTTCATGCGACCGTCGCAGCCGGCCATGACGAAGAACTTCTTAATGGCACCAGCCTTGACAGCCTCTACCACTTTATCGGCCAAACTCAGTACCTGATTGTGAGCAAAGCCGCCGACAATCTCGCCCTGTTCCAGTTCCTGCGGTGCCGGGCACTGTTTGGCATGGGCGATTAGGCCTGAGAAGTCTTTTGACTGACCGGCAGCTCTGGCGGGGATCTGTTTCAGTCCTTCAAAGCCAACCACACCGGTCACATATACCCGGTCCTTATAGCTTTCCTTCGGAGTAACCAGACAGTTGGTAGTCATCAAAATCGGTCCGTTGAAGCTTGCAAACTCTTTATCCTGCAGCCACCAGGCATTGCCGTAGTTGCCGACAAAATTGTCGTATTTTTTAAAGAACGGATAGTAGTGGGCCGGCAGCATTTCGCCATGAGTGTATACATCGACGCCGGTGCCCTTGGTCTGTTCCAATAATTCTTCCAAATCCTTCAGATCATGGCCGCTGATCAAAATGGCCGGGTTGTTTCTAACGCCAATATTGACCTTGGTAATTTCCGGATTACCGTAGGTGGTGGTATTGGCCTGATCCAGGAGGGCCATGACATCCACCCCGAATTTACCGCATTCCAGTACTAACGATACCAGTTGATCGGCGCTCAGTTCCTCGGTGGTAGCCTTCAGCGCTCGCTGCATAAAAGCGAAAATACCATCTTGTCCATATCCCAGGGTATAAGCATGCTCGGCATAGGCTGCCATTCCCTTCACGCCGTAGGTTAAAAGTTCGCGTAACGAACGGACATCCTCATTCTCGGTTGCCAAAATACCAACTGCCTCTGCCTTGGCTTCAAAAGCATAGGGTCCGTCGGTCCAGGTCACACTGTCATGACTTTCCTGCGGTGCCACGCCGGCCTGGAACAGCTCGGCTTTCACCTGATCGCGGATAGCCAGTGCATCCTGCACCTTGCCGACAAAGTAAGCTTTATCAAAATTTGCATTGGTAATGGTGGAAAAGAGTGCTTCCATTACAAAAACATCAACCGCCGGTTTATTCACGCCGGCTTCTCTGGCCTGAACATTAAGAACGGAAATTCCCTTCAGCACATAAATCAAAAGATCCTGTAAATTGGCGACGTCCGCTGTCTTCCCGCAAACACCGCGCAGGGTACAGCCGCTCCCCTTCGCCGTTTCCTGACATTGATAGCAAAACATTCCCATTGTATATAAGCCTCCTTGTTATTAGGGTGTAACAACCTTATTCATAGTGCTATCATACAGTAAACAGCCCGGAACGGCTGTGACCTGAATCACAGCCGTTCAAAAACATTTCGCCAAATACAAAAAAAAGATGGTACAGCGATTTCTACAGCGCCATACCATCTTTACATTTACCCTGGTTTTAATAGGTTTCGGCAAACACTTCAAAGAAAGCCTTCGGATGAAGGCAGGCCGGACATTTTTCCGGTGCGGCCGTGGCTTCATGGATGTAACCACAGTTAGCACATTTCCAAAATACCTTACCGTCTTTTACAAATACCGTACCGTTAGCCACATTGTCAGCCAGCTTGTTGAAGCGGACTTCATGACATTTCTCAGCAGCAGCAATCATACGGAAGGCGGCAGCCACTTCCGGGAAACCTTCTTCAGCGGCAACCTGGCCAAAAGCCGGGTACAAATCGGTCCATTCTTCATTTTCCCCACCGGCAGCGGCTTTTAAGTTAGTCAGCGTATCACCCTTTTCCACCGGGAAGGAGGCGGTAATTTCCAGCATAACCGGCAGTTCGTCTTTCAAACCTTCCAGCAGGAAGTTATAGAACCGTTTGGCATGTTCTTTTTCATTATCGGCAGTTTCAATAAAAATGGATTTAATCTGCTTAAAGCCTTCTTTATCAGCTACCGACGCATAGTATGTATACCGGTTTCTGGCCTGAGACTCTCCGGCAAACGCTTTCAATAAATTTTCAGCAGTTTTAGTACCTTTTAAACTTTTCACTTTTAAATCTCTCCCTTTTATTTATTATAACGGTTATTATTAACTAATAATAATTATCCGCTATTAACCATTATAGTAGTCTTTGTAAGCTTCGTCAAGATCCTACCATTTTGTAATTCGCCGTTTCCCACCGCTCCCCTGCCACTTTCACCCTGTTTGCCGGCAAATTAGTGCAAATCCCTTTGTTTTATGTTATAATCAAAACCGCGCTCCGGTCCGCCGCTTAACGGACGGAGACGCCTAACCGGAAAGTTACGGGCCGACCCATCAATAGATAATCACATAAAAATTAGAGAGGAAGCGTTATGGACCAAATCGTTCAGTTATTGCAAAGCTACGGTGTCTGGGGATTATTTTTGATTTCTTTTGTTGAATCCTTTATTTCCCCCATCCTGCCTGATGTCCTGCTAATTCCTATGGTACTCGCCATTCCTGATCAGGCGTTGTATTTTTCGATTGTAGCCACCCTGGCTTCGGTGCTGGGCGGCTTTATCGGCTACGGCATCGGCAGTAAGTTTGGAACACTGGCTTTACACAAATTCGTTCCTCCACGGCATAGCCAGAAAATCGAGGAGTGGTTTACCCGCTATGGCGGCTGGGCTATTTTTCTCGCTTCGCTAGCGCCTATTCCTTATAAATTTGTCTCCATTTCTGCCGGTACCTTCCGGACCAATCTCTGGGTCTTTATCGTTGCCTCTTTACTCGGGCGCGGCAAGCGCTTTCTTTTAATCGGCCTGATCGTTCACTATTTCGGTCCTGAAGCCTTGCAGATATTCCATCAGTTACCGGCCAACTGGGTCTATGCCGGCCTTGCCCTGCTGCTGCTGGCAATAGCAGGACTCTATTACTACCGGCGGAAAAGGCCGGTACAAAATCAGCCTGAATAGAAAACCGAATAGTCAAAGGGGATATTCCGTAGTCTCTTACGGAATATCCCCTTTTCCTGTTGTCCGTTGTTCATCGGTTAGCGCGACTTTGGCAAATACATCATCCCGGAATACCACCGTCTTGGGCTGCAGCGGTTCTTCCAACACGGCAAGCCGTTCCTCCAGCCGCCGGAGACTTTCCCATAACGTCCGGTAATCCTGCTTGTTGAGCGGCTGAAATTCCTCTTTGAGCAAAAAGCCGAACTTTCCGTTCGGTTCAATGGTGCCCCAGCGCACCTCTTCGCAACTGGCAATTCCCGCCTGCCGCAGTTCCATCTCCAGTTGCTGCACCGTCACCCGCACCTGCTTTAAATGGTCCTTGCGAATGACACCATCTTCAATAAGCAGGACCGGCTTTCCAGTAAATACTTTTTTTAGAAATGGAATCCGCAGCTCCGCATATTCCATAAAGATAAGCGTAAACACCGCCAGCGTGACCACCACAAAAGTACTGTCCAGTTCACTGCCCACCAGCGGTTCAATTAGAACGGTGCCGACTGCCAGCATGACCACTGTTTGAGCCACCGTCATCTGGGCCAGCGATTTGCGCCCGGCAATCCGTAAAATCAATGTTCCGTATAATATAGTTACAATGGTTTTCCAGACCAGAGACAGTTCCACTTCAGTTCCTCCTTACCAGACCGGCCTGCACCGGTTTACTTCCTAGTATACCCGCAGTCGCCCGGCTTATTGCCGTTTGGCAAGCTCCACTCCCCTTTTAAATGAAAAGGACTGTCGCAAAGAATTCTCCCCTGACGACAGTCTCTTACCCTGATTGATTATCTTTTGGACAACGCCAGTTTTACACCGAAGGAAAATAGCATAAAACCGACACAGCGCTGAAAGTTTATCCTAAACAGTGGTTTAGCAAACCAGGCCCGGATATAACCGAAAGCGGAAGCCACAAACAAAAACCACAATAGCACAATCAGCACGGCGGTCAACCCCAGGACAAACAGATAAAACTGCGCGTTTTCACCGGGAGTGACAAACTGTGGCAGCAGGGTCAAATAAAAAATCGAGGCTTTGGGATTTAAGACATTCGTCAAAGCTCCCTGCCAGAAATAGCTGCTCAGTTTTACGGCTGCCCCGGCGTTCTCTCCGCCGTCTGCTGCCGTAAGTTCAGCACTTTCACCGGCATGGCGGAAAGTCATCCAGCCCATATAGCATAAATAGGCAGCGCCAATATACTTTATCCATTCAAACAACGTGACCGACTGGGCGATAATCGCCGACAGGCCCAATACCGCCGCCATAGTGTGGACCAAAAGACCCGAGGCAACACCGCAGGCGCTCAGTTGCCCGCCGCTCCGGCCGGCGGCCAGCGTATTCTTCGTAACCAGGGCGAAATCGGCTCCTGGCAAGATAGCCGCCGCCAAAGCAGTCAATATAAAAACTCCGAAATTTTCCATACTGATATCTCCTTAGCCCAACTTATTCCTCTACTGTATTATAAGGGTCCCATTCCGTCAATCCCGCCAATTGACCTTTCATCTGCCGGCAAGCGGCAAGCAGCTTATCCTTATCCTGCGGCAAGCTTCCCGCCAACGGGGCGTAATTGGAAATATGATTGCTGCGAAACAGGCAATGGCCGCCTTCCGGCAAATTAATCATCGTCAGCAGTGCCTGCATTTCGCCGGCAATTTCCGCCGGCGACAGCACGGCAAACTGTCCCGCTTCGTATGCCTGGCGCAGTTCACTGCCGCGATACAGCATCAGCGTCAGGACACTGAACATATGGGGCCGAATAGCGTTGATCGCCAGCGCTGTATGGCGGGCATGCTGCTCCGACCACAGTCTGCCACCCAGACCGGCAATCACCATCAGCGACAGCTTCATGCCAGCCGCCACAATACGCTGACCGGCTGCCACCGCCTGCTGCGCCGTAACCCCCTTACGGACATACTGCAGCACCTCGTCGTCGCCCGACTCCAACCCGTAATAAACGAGCTGCAGACCGGCCTCGCGCAAGGCCAGCAGCTCTTCCGGCGTTTTACTTAACATATCGCGCGGACCGGCATAACAGGACACACGGCGCAGTTTGGGCAACTCCTGCCGTAAAAGCGCCAAAATCTCCAATAACCGTTCCGTCGGTAACACCAGGGCATTGCCATCGGCGAGAAATACCCGCCGGATACTCTCTCCATAACGTTTCGCCCGCTCAACCTGGGGCACAATCTCCTCCATCGTCCGCAAGCGGAAGGAAACGCTGCGGTACATGTTGCAATAGGTGCAACGATTGTGCGAACAGCCGATAGTCACTCGCAGGATGAAACTGTCGGCTTCGCTGGGCGGACGAAAGACCGGCCCCTCGGCCGTGTCAAAATACATAGCGCTCACCTCTCTCACTTATGGCAAAAGCGCGGCAGACCCGTCTACTTAGCCTTACCCGTGCCGGCAAACAGCTTCTCATACTCACCATAGCCCTCTTTAGCCAAATCTTCCCGGGCAATAAACCGCAGCGCCGCCGAATTGATACAGTACCGCAAGCCGCCCGGCAGCGGCCCGTCGGTAAACACATGGCCCAAATGGGAATCGGCCTGCTTGCTCCGCACCTCGGTACGGGTCATGCTATGGCTCCGGTCAAGCTTTTCCCGGACAGTTTCCCGCTGCAGCGGTTTGGAAAAGCTGGGCCAGCCACAGCCTGAATCAAACTTGTCCAGCGAGCTAAAGAGCGGCTCGCCGGAAACAATATCCACATACAGGCCTTCGGCTTTGTGATCCCAGAATTCATTGGCAAAGGGTGGCTCGGTTCCATTTTGCTGCGTAACTTCATACTGCAGGTCGGTAAGCTTCTTTTTTAAGATTTCTTTGCTGTTTGATTCGCTCATTCTGAACACTCCTCATCACAAATATGTATTGCCTTTCATCCTTTCTTCTTTCAACTCCCCTTACAAATAACAGCCGCCATCAATGCTAATCAGTATTGATGGCGGCTGTCGCTCAGCGGCTTCCGCCGGCAAGCCGTTAAGGAATCGCAGCCTCGTTCATGGCAATGTCCTTTACTGCTTGCAGCACATCCTGCTGGAACGTCAGCATTTTACTGCTGTAATTCCAAATCGCCTGCTCCGTCCCATTGGTTTTTTCATCAACCGATACCGGAGCCCCCCAACTAAGCAAAACCTGCTCTTTAGTCATGCCCGGTTCCACCGTACCGGCGTCAAGCTGATTCCAGATTTCATCAGACCAGCCCAAAGTAGTACGCGGATTTTCCAGGAACAAGGCTGCCTGCCAGGGAGACTGCTCCGTCCAGGCTGTCACAGGCTGATTGGTCCAACTGTAGGCAATCGGCAATACCGCCTTTTGCCCATGGACCTGGATAATCAGCCAGATAGGTTCATTGGCCCGTAAGCCGGTATATACATCCAGCACCTGCGCTGCTTCACCCAGCTTTACAGGCACAGCGGCAGCAGCTTCACCGGCCTGGGGATCGTACATTCCCTGCAGCATGCGCTGCTTTAAATAAATAGTCTTGCCTAATAACTGCTGTCTGGCTTTTGAAAGATCGGCCTCGGGTACAACCCCTTCCAGTTGCCCCCGCATCGTCCGGCCCAGGAACGTTTTGCCGGTTTTATCGTCTTTAAAATGAACCATATATTCATACTGCTGGTCACCGGCCAGATAAGGCACAACCGCCGAAACCGTCATTACCTTGCCCTCGAAGCTCTTATAAGGCAGCCGGACCGAGGTGTCGCCGGCAAAGCCTTGCTCCGCCTGTTCTTCGGGGAAAATTTCATAGCCCTCCGACTGTTTATCTGCCGGCAGCGCCAAGAATACAAAGCGTTGGCCCACCCATTGATCGGGAGTTAGATTCGGAGAATTGGCCAAGAGCGAAGCTTGGGCCCAGGCAACCGTGGAAAAACCGATACAAAGTATCATGCTCACCAGTACCAGGAAAAACAGGGTCACTCGTTTCACTTTTTCATCCTCCTTCGCCGCAGCGCGCCTTCCTGCCGGACAGGCGTGCTGTCAGGTATCGTGGTTTATTATATCATAAATAACTGGATAATATTTTTAGTAACTATTGTTATTATAAAATAAAGCAAACAAATAATTAATAATTAATATTAAAAAAAACTATTTATACTTTTATTGTTTTTTGGTAAAATATTACTAACAATTAAAAACCGAGTATATTTACCGTTTGTTTGATCTATATTTAAACAGTATGGCTATTGTACTCACTCAGGAGGGATTTTAAATGGAAAAAGGCTTTTTAACCGCTGTGAAAGAAAGAAGAACATTCTACGGAATCAGCAAGGACATTACTGTAAAGGAAGACCGCATTGAGGAAATTGTCAAGGAAGCCGTTCTCTATGCTCCTTCCGCCTTCAACTCGCAAAGCGCCCGGGCCGTTGTCCTGTTCGGTAAGCAACATGATGCTCTCTGGGATATTACCAAAGAAGCGCTGCGGCAGATCGTTCCCGCCGCCAATTTTGCCGCCACGGAGGAAAAAATCAACTCTTTCCAGAGCGGCTATGGCACCATTCTCTATTTTGAAGATATCTCGGTAGTGGAAAATCTGCAAAAAAGCTTCCCGCTCTATAAGGATAATTTCCCCCTATGGTCCCAGCAGTCTTCGGGCATGCTGCAATACATTATCTGGACAGCGCTGGAAATTGAGGGACTTGGCGCTTCCCTGCAACATTACAATCCGCTCATCGACGACAAAGTAAAAGAAAGCTGGAATATTCCGGCCAACTGGAAACTTATCGCCCAAATGCCGTTCGGTCAGCCTACCGCCCAGCCCGGACCGAAAGAATCCCAGCCCCTGCCGGAACGGGTTAAAGTGTACAAATAACCCAACTTGGTTTATGACCTAAACAGGCGTATGCCCTTCCGGGCATGTGAAAATCCTAAACTCGGCAGGCTATGCCGGTTTAGGATTTTTCTTTATTCCGTTCCCTTATACTGCTTACAAAAGGAGTGATACCATGCCACAACCAGTCGCTATCGTCACCGGCGCCGCCCGGGGCATCGGCAAAAGCATTGCCCTGACATTGGCCCGCCGGGGCACGGCTGTGCTTGTTGCGGACAGCAGCCAGCAAGGCCGGCAAACCGTAGACGAAATGAAGGAGCAAGGCCTGGAAGCGATATTTCGTCAGGCCGACGTCAGTGTGCCCCAGTCCGTACGGCAGGTCGTCGAAACAGCACAAAGCCATTACCGCCGTCTGGACTGGATTGTCAATAACGCCGGAATCAGCGCGTTCAAGCCGATCGATGAAATTTCCATCGATGAATTTGATCATATACTTGCTGTCAATCTGCGTGCCGCTTTTTTGTTCGCTAAGTTTGGCGCCCCGCTGCTCCGCCAGTCACCGCAGGCAGCCATTGTCAATATCGCCTCCACTCGGGCGCTGATGAGCGAACCCCATAACGAGGCTTACGCTGCCGCCAAAGCCGGCTTGCTGGGCCTTACCCACGCGCTGGCCAATTCCCTGGGTCCGGCCGTCCGGATAAACGCCGTCTGCCCCGGCTGGATTGCCACGGAAAACACCCCGGCCCTGAGTCCGGCCGACCATGCTCAGCATCCGGTCGGCCGGGTGGGACTTCCCTCGGATATTGCCAATATGACGGCCTTTCTGCTCTCAGCCGAAGCCTCGTTTATTTCCGGTCAGGCTTTCGTCGTCGACGGCGGCATGACTAAAAAAATGATCTACACCGAATAAGTTAGTACCTTATCAGCCTTAGTCCAGTGAATACGGCTGGTCTATTTTCCGCAGCCCCTTGTTGTCGTCAGTCAGCATACTACCGGTATGCCCCTCTCCTCCGCCGGCCAGCACTATTCGGTTGCGCCCCGCCTGCTTCGCCTCATACAGTGCCCTGTCGGCCGCGGCGATGAGTTCGGACGGCTGCTGGCTAAGCCGGGGTATCGCAGCGGCAATCCCCATGCTCACAGTAATCGCCGTCTGCAGTACCGAAGCGGGCAGCTCATCCTTCGCCCGGTGAATAAAGTCCTGAATCCGCTCTCCCACGGCCAGCGCACCGGCTTCATCCGTTTCCGGCAAAATGATGGCAAACTCCTCGCCCCCGTAACGGGCTACCAAATCGGTAGCCCGTTTTGTCGTAGTTTCCAGCGCTTCAGCCACAAAATGCAAACAACTGTCGCCAGCTAAATGGCCGTAGGTATCGTTATATATTTTAAAATAGTCCACATCCAGCATGATTAAAGCCAAGGGGGTCTTTTGCCGGACAGCCCGCTGCCATTCCCGTTCCAGCACTTCGTCAAAATAGCGGCGGTTGGCAATGCCTGTAAGCGCATCCAGAAAAGAAATGCGCCGCAATTCATCATTAAGCCGTACCAGCTCCTCGGTTCGCTGATTCACCTGGCTTTCCAGCTCATCGTGAGCCAGTTGCCGGACCTGTTCCGCTTCCTTCCGTTCGGTAACATCGGCCACCACCCCGTCCACCCAGAGAATTTGACCGTCTGCGGCATACCGGACAGTAATGCTGACCGAACACCATAGCCCTTCGTCGTCCCTGCGCCGCAGCAAGAGTTCACAGTTTCTGACAAAACCATTTCGCTTAAGTTCCGTCCGCAGCTTCGCCCATTCTTTCGCCTCCACACACAGACGTCGCAAGGAAAGCTCGTACAGCTCGGCTGCCGAAGAACAGTCAAACAGGGTCAACATGGCCGGATTAATCTGCCGGAAGCGAATTTCCTCCAGATCGCCACTGCGGAAAATACCGACGTGAAGATGTTCCACCAGAGAACGATATTTATCTTCACTTTCTTTTAGCTGGGTTTCCCGCTTGCTCAGTTCGTCCGTCATATGATTAAAAGCAACAGCCAGCAAGCCAATTTCATCACAGGACGTGCTTGCCACTTTCCGGCTCATATCCCCCTGCGCGATGGCGTTGGCTGCTGCCGCAATAGTGGCTATCGGCCTGGTCATTGCCGCCGCCAGCCAGAGACTCGCCAGCGCCGCCAGGACAGCCGCGCCAAGCACCAGCAACAGCCCTCTTTGCCGGACCGCCGTTACTTCGACCAGCGCCGCTTCCGCCGGCTGCTGTACAATTACGGCCCAACCGGTGCTGGGAACATAACTGTAGCCGGCAAACTGCCGCTTGGCCGGTGCTCCGTATTCCTCCCAGCCACTTTGACCCTTAAGGGCTTGCCGCAACAGCGGCAGAGCGGCGGCATCGGCCATCCCGCCGGCCTGGCCTTCCGGCTGAAGCAGGAACTTGCCTGCGGCATTGACAATATATACAGCCCGACTGTCGGTATTGGCAACCCCGATATACCGCAGCAGCTTATCCATCGCCACATTCACCACAATCAAGCCTACCACGGTCTCTCCAGCCTTGATCGGTTCGGCAATGGCAATACCGGGCTCACCGGTGCTTTTCGCCAGCACCGGCTCGGATATGGCCGACGTTCCGGTATGGATGACATCATAAAAATACTGTCTGTCCAGATATTGCAGGGATGGATCGGCCGCTTTTCCATCCCAGCGGGCCACTTGCCGGCCGGCCGGATCGACGGTCACCGCCAGCTGTATATCGGGATACCGGGCGACCAGTCGCTGCAACACGCTTGCCTGACGTCCGGGGTCCAGTGATCGAAGATCCTCGTTACTTGCCGCAAGCTGCAAGACCCGCAGTTTCTCGGCAAACATCCAGTCCATATCGTCGGCAATTTGTTCGGCAATACCTTGGTTGTGTACCACCACCGACTGTTTCATCGCCTCTTCATAAGGCTGCCAGATCACGAAGGTTGTCAGAACGACAGGCAGCACCGTCAGTACTACCAGCAGGATGCCCAGTTTTTGACGCAAGCCAAGGTTACCCCAGCGAGTCCGTATACAATTGGCCAACCGCTCTCTTGACATGGCACGCCCTCCTTCGTGATATGTAAAGTGTTACTTTATTCCGCGACAACCGCCTGATTCCTGCTTTTTTTCATTAGGGAAACGGTATTAAACGCCATTTCCCCGCTAACAGTGGGTACACCCAATTTCCCGGCATCAGAACGCCGCTTCCAATTGTCAAATGTTCCATAGCGCCTGATTTTCCCACCAAAGAAGGCATTTTTTACCCGAATAAGACTTTGCTTTTGGTGCGCAAAAAAGACCGGCCATGGCCGGTCCCTCGTATATACTACAACTATAAAGTCTCACCGGTGTTGCTCCCGGCTTTTCGCCGCTCCAGATTAGCCAGCAAAATAGCCAACAACGTCAAGGCACCGCCGATAATCTGGCTGGGAAATACCCTTTCGCCCAGCACCAGATAACCACAAACTACCCCGACAATGGGAACTACGTTTAAATACAGAGTAGTAACCGCAACATCCAGACGCTTAAGCACATAAATGTATAATACATAGCAAAGTACAGAGCAAAACACCGCGAGAAACACCAGGTGGAGCAAAGCCTGCAGTGAGAAAAGGCGCCACTCCGCATGTTCAAAAACCGACAGTGGCAGCAAAAACAGCGTCCCCAAACAGGTCTGATAAGTGGTCATCGCCACACCTGAGTATTTGCCCTGCAGTGATTTATTCACCAGTGTATAAAACGCCCAGGAAATCATCGCCCCCACCACTAGCAGATTTCCCTGAAAATTGGACGAACTGAAATCCAGCTCGCCATTAGCTGTTACTGCCAGATAGCTGCCCAGCAAACCGATCACTACGCCGGCTATTTTTAACCGGGTTACCTCGCTGCGAAAAACCAGCACATCCAGGCTGATGGTGATAATCGGCACCAGCGCTACAATCAACGAGGCGTTGGCTGCTGTGGACAGCTTGACGCCGATATTCTCAAAATAAAAGTACAGGGTAATACCAAAAATGCCGCCAAGCACCATGCGGGGAATATCCTTTCTCGCCAGCCTCGCCTCCGGTTCCAGATGCCGCAAGACCAAAACCAGCAAAACCGAAGCAATGATAAAGCGCAGCAGCGCCATCGTCACCGGCGGAATTTCCGCCACGGCAATTTTAATGCTAATAAAAGAAACTCCCCAAAACAGGGCAACTAATGTCATGATCAAATTAGAAATCAGCAGTTCATTGTCCGGACAGCGAACCCACTCTACAATCCGCGCTTGCATAAGAACCCTCCTATTTATCCGCCGGCCGGTTTATTCCAGCCCCCATGCCTTATACTATAGCATACCAGCCGGATATTTCACAATCTGAGAAACCGCATGATTCTCGCTAAAGCGGGAATGCTAAAGAAAAACAGTCAGGAGGAATGCCACCATGGCTTTACAATTAACCCAGAAAGAAAAACAATTATTACAGGACCAAAAGTCCCATGAAGAACTCTGTATCGAGAAATATCAGCAGCACGCCCAGCGGGCTGCCGATCCCAAGCTGAAACAACTGTTCCAGTCTTACGCCCAGCAGGAACAGCAGCACTTAAACACCATTGTCTCCATGCTCAACGGACAGGTTCCGATGATGAACCAATCCCAATCCGGCCAGAACCAGCAGCCTCAGGCGGGCGCGGCTCAAAGCCAGTCCGGCGCGGCCCCGTCTCAGTATAATCAGGCCGACGCCACGTTGTGCAACGACATGCTCATGACCGAAAAATATGTATCCGGTGCCTATGACACGGCCATCTTTGAATTCACCGACGCCAATATGCGCCAGGCGCTCAATCATATCCAAAAAGAAGAACAGCAGCATGGTGAAGGTATCTTCAACTATATGCAGAGCAATGGTATGTACAACGTAAAATAAGCCTTTGTAACAAGTGCTTTTTCTTGTCTTTTTGCAGTAGACATAAAAATGGCTGTCGCCGGTCTGATTCCGGGCAGCCATTTTTTATATACCTATTACCAGACAGTCTCCTGGATAATCCTATAGTTCCTGTTTAGTAGAACAAATACCCTGTTTATGCCATACAATTTACCCAGTTTCTTACAGGTAACATAATAACCTTTTGTTAC